>NZ_JBKVNQ010000050.1:0-20093 GCF_046967715.1 Hominisplanchenecus sp. | reverse complement strand
GTTTATAATGATGATGCCGATGATCCAGACACATGCAGCACCGACAGATGTGATCGAAAACAATGAGAGCGGTATTCCAGATAAGACACTTTATTGGAATATTCTGAAAGTACTTGGCAAGCAAAGTACCGATACTTTTACAGAGCAGGAAGCATCCAGCGTGGAAGAGCTGGAAATTGTCGATTATAAAAAAATACCTATGGAAAGCCTGAAAGGAATCGGTTATCTGACAAATCTGGAAACTCTGAGAATCAAGGATCAGCGGCAGCTTTCCAGTCTGGAAGGTCTGGATGGAAGACTGACAAAACTTGATGCCCTGGAAGTATCGTATAGCGGTATCACAAGCATAAAAGAAGTGGCAAACCTGCCATCGCTGGTCTATCTTACTTTTGATGGAGATAAGATCCGCAGTCTGGATGGAATCCAGGGATTAAAAAATCTTCGCTATCTGATGGTTTATGATAACTGTCTGACCAGCCTGAAGGGGATTGAAGGTGCAGTAAATTTGGAGGAATTTTATGCATACGGTAATCAACTGACCAGCCTGAAAGGAATTGAAAATCTCACTAAGCTTAAAAAACTGGAAGTCGGAAAAAATCGACTCAAGAACCTGAAAGGGATTGAAAAACTGACAAATTTGGAAGAGCTTGGTGTTTCGGAAAACAGACTGACAGATATAAAAGAAATCAAAAATCTGAAAAAGTTGGAACGGATATATGCATTTTGCAATAAAATCAAGACGTTACCGAACCTGAAACAGTTCAGCAAACTGAAGTATGTATTTTGCGATTTTTCAGATAATCTTCTTTCCGAAAAAGAACTGGCAGCCAAACTTCCGAAAAGATTTCTGACAGGCGGTAAAAACAAAAAGGCATGGCTGTCAGATCAGAAAGAGTTCCAGAAATTAAAACGCACGATCAAGCTGGTAAATCCGAAAAAGAAAACCGAGATTTCTGTAAAAACAAAAGAGATATCCGGCTATGCATTCCCGGAAGCATACGTTGAACTGAAAAATCTGAAAACAGGAAAGACAACCAAATGCGTGAAGGCAGATAAGAACGGATACTTCAAATTGAAAAAGCTGAACCTGAAAAAATGGGGCGGAGCAAAAGTTCAGGTAAACCTTTACAAATACAGTAAAGAGCAGAAGAGAAACGTTCAGGTAGTCTGCAATACCGTTCTGAAGGTGAAAAAGAAATAAAAAATGTAATATTATAAAAAGAAGGGAAGTGTAGCAAATGAGAAACAATGTAAGAAAAAAGATGAGACTGATATGTCTGCTGTTTGCTATGGTCTTGCTGGCAGGGGTTCCGGCAGCAGCAAAGGACAGAAAAAATCAAAAAGCGGCGGCAGAAAATGTTGTAAAAAAAGAAATGGTATGCAAAACGAACGGAACCATTTACCAGTGGAAAAATGATTCCTGGCGAATCAAAAAGAAAACGATTCGTACCAAAAAAGAATTTAAAAAGTTCCAGACGGTGCTGAAGAAAAAGCAGGAAAAAGGCCTCAGAAAAATGTTAAAAAAACAGTATGCCGGAACGAATTTCAGGAAAAAGAGCATCGTGCTTGTTCCGCAGCTGCTTTCACCATATATGAATTATAAGTATAAGGCCATGGTAACAAAGTTCGATGCAAAAGGAAAACTGGTCGGTGAAATCCAGATCGAGAGAAGCGGAAACATGGATAAACCAGGCGTGTCCTATCCGGCAATCGTGAAAACATATGTGGTGGTTGTACGAGTTCCGAAAGCACAGGAAGCAATGATTGATTATTATCAGATTGCGTTTCAGGATTAAAGCAGAATCACTGCACATTCTACACTTCGTTCCGGTCGGTACAAAACCATTGTCCACTGGACAATGTGTGCCCTCGCGGAGCGTTTATCTCAGTCGGAGATTGTACTCCCACTGAGAAAGACTTGTTATTACTCACCACTTGCAGAAGTGGGAGTCTTCTCGACTGAGATAAACAGTTTACTAAAAAACAATAAAAAATTGAATAAAATCTATAGAATGAAAACAAAATCTATAGAATGTGTTATGGAAAGGATCAGAAAAAACTGATAGTCTGTAAGAGAAATGAAAACCCGAAAACCGGTGCGTACAGCACCGGATCTATAAACAAAGAAAGGATGGGGAATGGGAATGAAAGAACACAGACAGCTCAGAAAATTCTGGTCCTTTTTACTGGCGTTTGCCATGGTGTTTACCACAGCAGTCGGAAACATCGGACCAGTCGTTATGGCAGCAGATGATGATACGTTTGTAGAAGTCACTGTTCCAAACGGAGATTTTGAGTCCGGGGAAACGGCATGGACGTTTACCGGTGACATTCAAAATCTGGATTATTACTGGAAATTATTTCAAAGTGCTGCGATGACAAACAACCAAACCACCATGTATGAGGTGTGCAGCAAGAAGAACACAAGTGTAACGAAAACTTACAAATGTTCGCAGACAGTAAAAGGACTGGTGCCGGGTACTTACAAGGCATCCATCGATGCAACCGGCGGAAATGATCCGGGAACACATACCACCACACTGACAGCAGGCGGAAAATCGGTTGCAGTCACACCAAATAAATGGAACGAATGGGTGACTTACACAACCGATATGTTTGAAGTAGGTGAGGATGGAACCTGTGAGATCAGCATTGACAGTACCGTAACCGGTCAGTACCTCGATATGGACAACGTAAAACTTTACCGCAAATCTGAAGCAGGACCAAAGACGGTAGATAAAGTTGCAGATATCACAAAGAAAGTGATCGTTGGAAGTACCTTTACCGCACCGACACAGGCAACCGTTCTGTATACAGACGGAACAAATGCACTGTTTGATGTGACATGGAACAGCGATGAGCTTGCAAAGGTAGATACCAAAACAGCAGGCAGGACATTTACGGTAAACGGAACAGTTACCGTAGAAGGAACCGCATACGATGCAGTGATGAATGTAGAGGTTCTGGATGCATTCGGTCTGGTTCAGGAAGTTCCGGAAGGTTCTCTTGGATCCGTTGATTTTGATGCAAACTGGCAGTTCTATCTGGCTACGAGAACACCGAAAGTCGCTGATGGCGGTTTCGCAGCGGCAGGTGTCAAAGATGCCGGAGATTACACAACAGACGAGATTGTTGATCCGAGTTTCAATGACCTCGGATGGAGAACGGTAGATGTTCCGCATGATTTCAGTATTGAAGGTGAAAAAGTAAAGAGTTCTTCCGATGCACAGGCTTATCTGGAAGGCGGACTTGGCTATTACCGTAAGAGATTTACCGTGCCGGCATCCATGTCCGGAAACAAGACAATTTCTCTTGACTTTGAAGGCGTATATCAGAACAGCGTTGTTTACTTAAACGGTGAGAAGATCGGCAGCTATCCAAGCGGTTATACCGGATTTGCACTGGATATCACGAAAAAAGTAAAATACGGCGAAGAGAACGTACTGGTTGTGAAAGTACAGAACATGTCACCGTCCGGCCGCTGGTACACAGGCAGTGGTATCATCCGCCCGGTACATCTGCTGATCGACAATCAGGCACATTTCAACCGCAACGGCATCACACTGACAACTCCGACTCTGGAGGACGATTATACAGCATCCAAGACAGGTGCACTGAATATAGAAGCAACCGGTTATTCTGATTCTACAAACTCCAACGTTTATATGGAAGTAACCGTGCTGGATGCAGATGGCAAAGAAGTAGCAAAGAAGAGTACAGAGAAAACAGCGATCAACCCAAGTACTGCATTTACCCTGTCTTTGAAAGAAAGAGATGCTGTTGAGGTTTCCAATGTAAATCTCTGGTATCCGTGGAACCTGGGTACACCGTATCTGTATAAGGTAAAAGTAGATCTTTATCAGGAGATCAACGGTTCTTCTGATGGATATCAGCTGATCGATACGGAAGAAACCGAATACGGATTCCGTTGGGTAAAAGTCAAAGAGACGACCAGTGATCCGACAAGCGGTGGTTTATATGTAAACGGACAGTATACAAAAGTTCAGGGTGTTGACCTGCATCACGATTCCGGTGCATTGGGAGCAGCAAGCTACAGCGATGCCTATGACCGTGAATTTGACAAACTGATGGCAATGGGTGTCAATGCATACCGTACTTCCCACTGCCCGCCATCCAAACAGGCAATCGAAGTCTGCAGAAGAAAAGGTATCCTTGTGGTAGAGGAAGCTTTTGACGGATGGGGAAAAGCAAAAGCAACGTATGATTTTGGTAATTTCTTCTTCCAGGAAGTACCGTCTGACTGGGCAGGACTGAAACCGAACGGTTATACACAGCTTCCGACACCGGGCGTAAACTACGATGGTGCAAAACTGACCTGGAGTGACTGGGTTGTACAGGAAATGGTAAACCGCGATAAGAATGAACCTTCTGTGATCGCATGGTCGATCGGTAATGAAGTCCGCGGCGTGGGCAGCAAACCATCCTGGTATGATGTTTCCAAATACGATCTGCTTGACGTAAATCCAAGTGCCATGAATGAATATACTGAGGCAGTTCGTCTGATGGGCAATGTCAATGCAGCAGACGGCACACGTTACGTGCTGATGGGTGGTGACCAGGAGCGTAGTGTTCCGGCAGCAACCAACGTATGGGGTTATGTAAATCAGGTGCTGGACGGATACGGACTGAACTACAATACAGCAAAATCCGTAGACGGACTGATCAGCAGATACGCTATCGGTGATGGCACACTGCTTGAAAAAGCAACAAAGACCTTCTTCTTCGAGTCCGAGTCTTCTTCTCAGACTTCATCAAGAGGTGTTTACCTGGATCCGCAGTTTACGAACACCGGTATCAATCAGACTCCGGGCAAACGAGGCGGTTCCAACTATGACAACGACTTTGCATCCTGGACGATGTCCAATGAATATGGTCTGAAAAAAGACCGTGACCGCAAGAGCTTTATCGGACAGTTTATCTGGACCGGATTTGATTACCTCGGCGAGCCGACACCGTACAGTGTTTACCCGGTAGGTGTATCTTCCTTCGGTACGATCGACACCGCAGGTTTTGCAAAAGATTCCTTCTATTTATATCAGAGCCAGTGGACAAGCACTCCGATGGTACATCTGCTTCCGGGCAACTGGGATCAGTGGCATGACGGCGAAGAAGTAGAAGTCTGGGTAAATACCAACCAGCCAAGTGCAGAGCTGTTCTTAAACGGCGAGTCTCTCGGCAAGAAGAGTTTCGATGAAAAAGAAACGGCTTATGGCAAGAAATATTATGAAACATCAGAAAAAACACAGGACGATAAGACCTGGGGTGACAGCACCAACCCTGGCGGTTACACCAGCAACGGAGCAGTTCTTGATGACGGCGAGTTAAATTCCGGAAAACTGCACCTGACCTGGAAAGTTCCGTATCAGGCAGGTACACTGGAAGTAAAAGCCTATGACAAAAACGGAAAAGTAGTGGCAACAGACAGTGTAAGCACATCTTCCACACCGTATACCATTTCGGCAGTGGCAGATAAGACCGTTCTCAAAGCAGACGGAACCAGCCTTTCTTATGTAGAATGTACCGTAGTCGATGAAAATGGAAATATGGTACCGGATGCAGATAATCTGGTGAAATTTGCAGTCAGCGGAAAAGCTTCCATCGTCGGCGTGGACAACGGAAAACAGGAAAGTGCAGAACTCTATAAATACGATAACGTAGATAAGAGCAGCTATTCTGAAAGAATGGCTTACAACGGAAAAGTACTGGTGATTCTGAAATCAGAAAAAGAAGCAGGCGATGCTCTGCTGACCATTTCTTCTGACAATCTCAAGCCGGTACAGGTCGCACTGAAAGTAACAGAGAACGGAACCGGAGATGCACCGAAGGCAGCAGAAGTGACCGGAACCGAAAAATCGGTTGATGCAGTAAATGTAACGGTACCGACCGGTATGAGTGTGACACTTCCGTCTGTAGTAAAAGTAAACTATACAGGCAGTGCAGGAGATTACAGCCTGCTCAAAAAAGTAACCTGGTCTGAAGTAAAAGACGGAAAAGCAGAAGGAACGATCGAGGGCAGCAAGCTTACCGCACAGGCAACGATCACCGAAAGTGATGATGCGGCAACCGATGTGGAACTGGCAGCGGGCAAAGCAAGTGCAACGGCATCCTTCACAGGATCTGATAAGAATTATCCGCAGAATATGCTGGATGGAAATGACAGCACAAGCTGGACCAATGCTTACAACAGAGGTGCATCGGTACTGCTTCCGGCAAACAGTGCATCCAGAAAGAATGAATATGTAGAATTTGACTGGGAAGAAGCCCAGGTTCTCAACCAGATCACCCTGAACTTCAAAGAGAGCCGCTACTGTGCAATCCCGAAAGTGCTGGAAGCACAGTACTGGGACGGTGCAGACTGGGCACCGGTATCCGCACAGAGTACCGTGAAAGAATCCGGAGCACCGGCAGTGATGCAGTTCAAACCGGTTTACACAACAAAAGTCCGTGTGTACATGGAAAATGCAACACCTTATACAACATCCGGCAACATGGAGATCACAGAAGCATCTGTAAAATTAAGTACCGAAAAGCTTGGTGCACGCCTGGTACTCGAAGGCGAAGATGCTGTGGTACAGGGCAAGAACCTGACAATGAACGCAAAACTTGCAAACCTTTCCTCAGACAACCTGTTAGGTGAAGTAAGCTTCCGCGTTTCCTATGATGCAGATGTCTTTGAAGCACCGACGGTTGCATTGAAAGATGGCATCGAAGGTACGCTGACAAGCACAGAAGCAGATGGAAAGATTCTTTACACACTGAAAAATGAAGCTGGAATCCCGGCATCTACAAGTGATTTTGCAGTGATCACCATGAAAGCAAAAGCAGATGCACAGCCTGGCAGCTACAGCGTAGGACTGGAAAATGTGACAGCAAAAGATACCACAGGAGTATCCGCAGATCTGACAAGCACAGCGATCACCGTTAAAGTAAATGAGCGTCCGATCACCGGAGAAGTGACCTACCTTTCTGACATTGACTGGAAATATGCACAGTCCGGATGGGAAAGTGTCATGAAAAATCAGTACTGTAACGGAGCAGCTTCCGGAGCGATCTCTTTGAGTGTCGATGGCGAACAGACTTACTTTAGTAAAGGTCTTGGTGCAAACGCAGATGCAACAGTTGAGTATGATGTATCTTCTTACAAGGCACAGTTAGAAGAAAACGAAAAACTTTATTTCCAGGCATATGTCGGCATTGACTATTTCAAGACAGCAAAGAAACAGAACGGTGATGGTGTTTATTTCGTAATCTATGACGGTGAAGTAGATGCAGATGGAAATATCCAGGGAACAGAGATTTATCGCTCTGCGAAATTAGACAGCTATAGCGATGCAGAACATATCAGCATTGATATTTCCGGTATCCAGAAAAATCTGGTTCTGTTCATGGATAAAATCGGCAATAATGCACACGACAATGGTGACTGGGCAGATACAAAACTGATCCATGTACCGGATCCGAATGCAGCAGACAAGGTGGAACTGAAACAGACGCTTGACATTGCAAAAGCATTAAAAGAGGCAGATTACACCGTAGAATCCTACAAAGCACTGCAGAAAGCACTTGCGGATGCACAGGCTGTATATGCAGACAAAAAAGCAACGCAGGAGGCGGTCAATGCACAGGCAGCAGCACTGCAGGCAGCCGTACAGGGACTGAAAGTTCCGGATGCAGCAGATTATCAGGAAGTTTTAAAGAAACTTCAGAATAAAGAAAACGAGCTGACACAGAAGGATGAAGAGCTGAAGACAGCAAATGCAAAAGTGACAGAACTGCAGAGCGAACTGAAAACGGCACAGGATGATCTGAAAAAACTTCAGGACAGCGTGGATGCCAAAGAATCTGAAATCGCAGCCAAAGAAGCTGAGATCACAAAACTGAACGGTGAACTGGCTTCCGCAAAAGAAGAAGTAAGCACGCTGAAGAAGGAAAAAACAGATCTTGAGAAATCTGTAAATGATTACAGAGCACGTATCCTGGAGCTGGAAGCTGCTGCTAAGAAGCAGAAAGAAGAAAGCGATGCAGCTTACAAGAAACTGCAGGAAGAAAAAGAAGCAGCAGAAGCAGCACTGAAACAGGCTCAGGCTGAGATCGAGAGACTCAAAGCACAGCAGAATCAGGAAGAGCCAAAACCGGAAGAAACACTGAAAGTCGGAGATAGCGTTACATCCGGAAATGTGAAATACCGTGTAACCGATGCACAGAAGAAACTGGCAGAGGCATACGGCGTAGATTCCAGAAGAGCACGTACCCTGAAAGTAGCAGCAGCCGTGACAATAAGCGGTGAAAAAGTGAGCGTAACATCAATCGCAGCAAATGCATTCAAGGGTATGAAGAAACTGGAAAAAGTGACGGTTGGAACAAACGTTTCCGATTGGCAAGAATGCATTCTCAGGCGACAGCAAACTGAAGAACATCCAGATCAAGAGCAAGAAACTGACTTCCGTAGGAAAGAAAGCACTGAAAAACATCTCTGCGAAAGCAGTCATCAAAGTGCCGAAGAGCAAAAAGAAAGCCTACACATCCCTGCTGAAGGGCAAAGGTCAGAAAAAGAGCGTAAAGATCAAATAGTGTGACAACAAAAACTTCATCTTAGCTGAAGTTCAACAGCAAAAAGAAATACACCGCATGAAAACGTGCGGTGTATTTCTTTGGCAAAAAAACGACAGAACCGAATAAAGCAGTCCTGCCGTTTTGGTTTTGATATTTTCGTTTACTCTGTGATAATGGTTCCGGTCTTGCCTTTCAGGGCATCGATGGCATTTTCCAGATTTGTGATGATTGCAGAGCGTCCTCTTCCGGCTGTGATAAAATCAACGGAAGCACAGATCTTTGGAAGCATGGAATTTACACCGAACTGATCGGCTGCGATATGTTCTTTTGCTTCTTCTACCGTAATATGTTCCAGAAATCTCGGATGCTCGGTGTCACGGTCAATGTCAACCATCTTGTCGTTTGTGAGGATCATCAGGATATCTGCATCCACGCCTTCTGCGAGTTTTCCGCTGGCGTAGTCTTTTTCGATGATGGCACTTGCACCTTTGAGCTCATTGCCCTGCTGCAGAACCGGGATACCGCCGCCTCCGCAGGCAATAACAACCTGGTCGTTCTGAACCAGTGTTTTGATCGCATCGATCTCTACGATGCTCTTTGGCATCGGGGCAGCAACGATACGGCGGTAACCTTTGCCAGGCTCTTCTTTGACATAGTTGCCTTTCTGTTCTTCTGCCTCGGCCTCTTTGGCATCCATGTAACGGCCGATCACTTTGACCGGATGGTGGAATGCATCGTCATAAGGATCAACGATCACCTGTGTCAGGATCGTAGATACGGTTTTGAAGATACCTCGTTTTAAAAGCTCGGCACGGACTGCATTCTGCAGGTCGTAGCCGATGTAGCCCTGGCTCATGGCGGAGCATACGGACATCGGAGCGACTGTGTAGTCCGGATGCGTTTTGCCGAATTCGTTCATTGCAGTGTGGATCATGCCGACCTGCGGTGCATTGCTGTGTGTGATCACCAGCTGATAGCCTTCTTCCACCATATCAGCCAGCACAGCTGCGGATGTTTTGACAGCCTTTTTCTGCTCCGGAAGTGTGGTGCCGAGGGCACGGTGTCCGAGAGCGATTACGATTCTTTTCTTCATGCAAAATTACCTCGTTTCTCGTTGGATTTCAATAGTAGACTTCTTGGCATCATTTTATCAGGCTACAGCGAAAAAATCAATAAGAAATACGAAGAAACTGCATAAAATGTCTGAAAAATATATTAAATAAATACAATTATAAAATAACAAAAAAATATTTAAAAAAGTGCTTGACAAATCAAAAAAGAACGCCTATAATAAAGACAACAAAACAAAAGAGAGAAACAAAAAACAAGGAGGACAGTCCAATGAAGACATAGCACTACATCAAAAATAAAAAGCAGTCATTCAACTTCAGTGATTAAGAAAGCGAAGGGCAAATTCAAAAAAACAGAAAGAATTAAAATCAAAAGAATCTAAGAAAGAGAGGTACAGTCCACCAAAAACTTAAACTACATCTTCTTTTGTAAAACACAGAAGCGGACAGGATGAAAATGAAAGAAAGGTAAGAAGTCCAATGGAAATAGCAGAACATCATTAACAGGAGATATGTTGACGAGAAAGACATATCTCCTGATTTTTTTGTGTAAATTTAAAGAGAACGCTGCGATGTGTCCGGATGAATCTTTTTTCGGACATCATAAGTACTCATAACAATATCCGCCTGAGCATAGTATGTCCTAAGAGGTGAGGACATTGAAATGTGCAGACGGATTTTTTAAAATATTTTCGCTTCCGGTGAGGAGGATCCTGCAGAAGGCAGATCTGAATTTTGCCGAGCTGCAGGAGATCCGGATGAGGATCAACAGTCCGCTGATGATCCGGCAACGGGGAAAAGAATACAAGCTCACAGAAGAGGGGAAACTTCTGCGGTGTAACGGAAATGAGCAGTATGAGAAAGAAAATATTCATTACGTGGATCGCTGTGAGCTGATGGAAACGATGGAGTACATTGCCGGGTACTCGCTTTATGCTTATGAAGATGAACTGCGGCAGGGATTTTTAACGATCCAGGGCGGACACCGTGTCGGTGTCGCCGGGAAGATCCTGATGGAGGAAGGGAAGGTCAGGAGTATCCGTTATATTTCGTTTCTGAACATTCGGCTTGCTCATCAGGTAGAAGGCTGTGCAGATAAAGTGATGCCTTTTATTGTGGAGAATGGGGAAGTCTGCCATACACTGATCATTTCGCCGCCGTGCTGCGGAAAAACTACGCTGCTGCGTGATGTGATCCGTCAGATTTCAAACGGGAATGCCTGGTGTGAGGGAAAGAATGTCGGTGTGGTGGATGAACGTTCAGAAATCGGAGGAGCTTACCAGGGCGTTCCGCAGAATGATCTTGGCATACGGACGGATCTGCTGGACTGCTGTCCGAAAGCAGAAGGCATGATGATGCTGATCAGATCCATGTCACCGGAAGTGGTGGCAGTCGATGAGATCGGGGATTACGGCGATATCAAGGCGATTGAATCGGTGCTGAACTGCGGATGCCGCCTGATTGCGACGGTTCACGGTAGTTCGGTGGAAGACATTGAGAAAAAACCGCTCCTTCAGAAGATGGTAAAGGAACACGTTTTTGATCGCTATATTATTTTAAGCGGAAAGAAAAAAATCGGTTCGGTGTGGGGGATTTTTGATGGCAGAGGGACCAGGCTCTACGGGGAGGAGGGGGTGGTATGCTGAAACTGTTCGGGGCAGGGCTTACAATGTTCAGCTGTTTTGCGGCAGGATGCCTGATCTGTGCGGAAATGAAAAAGAGAATTCACATATTGGAAGAGCTGCGTCGCATGACGGTTATGCTTTCGGCGGAAATTGGCTATGCGAATACGATGCTGGATGAAGCGTTTGGCAGCATTGCAAAGCGGGTTTCACCGCCGCTTTCAGATTTTCTAGTACATGTGCAGGAAAAGATGCAAAAAGGAGAAGAAGCGAATCTTGGTGTGATCTTTGAAAAGCAGCTGGAGATGGATCTGAAAGGTACTGCCTTAAAGGAGAGCGACCTTGCAAGCCTTCGGACGCTTGGCGGTCAGCTCGGTTATCTGGATGTGGCGATGCAGAAAAAAACACTGGATTATTACCTGGAACAGGTCAGTGATGCGTGTGTTCAGGCAAAAAAAGAATACCGGGAGAAAGAAAAAATGTTTCGATGTCTGGGTTTTGGTGCCGGTGCGTTTCTTGTCATTTTACTTTACTGACAGAGAGAGGAGATGGAGATGAGTGTTAATCTGCTGTTTAAGATCGCAGCGGTCGGGATCCTGGTCTCGGTGCTCGGTCAGGTCTTAAAGCACAGCGGCAGGGAAGAACAGGCGTATCTTGCAAGCCTTGCAGGGCTGGTACTGGTGCTGTTCTGGGTACTGCCGTATATCAGCCAGCTGTTTGAGAGCATAAAGGAGTTGTTTGCACTGTGATCAAAATTGCAGTTCTTGGGATTACCGGGATTTTACTGGCGTTGTTTCTCAAAGAGACCAGACCTGTGTTTGCCGTGTTGATCAGCATGGCTTCCTGTATGCTTATTTTTTTCTGTGCAGTGGAAAAACTGAGGTATTTATCAGAAAGCCTGCAGCAGCTGCAAAGCTACACAAACATAAAGGATGCTTATGTGAAGATCCTGTTCAAAATGATCGGTATCACCTATGTGGCGGATTTTGCGGCAGGCATCTGCAAAGATGCGGGATATGGGGCAATCTCCTCACAGATTGAATTTTTCGGAAAGATCTCGGTGCTGGCGACAGGGACACCGGTTTTGCTGGCACTGTTTGAGACGATCCGCAGCTGTCTTGCCTGATGGTAAAATATATGAAGAAATATCGTATTTATGTGTTTTTGCTGCTTTTTGCAGGATGGCTGGATGTGGCAGGACAGAAGCAGGTGTGCGAGGCGGCCGTTCTTTCAGAAAAAACGGCGGCGATCATGGCAGCATCGCAGGTGCAGGAAGAAAATCAGAATGGGGATACAGCAGAAGAATTACAGACCGGAGCAGAAGATTTCCTTAATATAAAGGCGTTTCATTTACAGGAAGTCGAAGAGAGCCTTGTAGATCTGGAGGAAGAGAGCAGTTTTCGTTTTGCGGATACACTGAAAAGCCTGATCAGGGGAGAAATCCCGCTGAATCTTTCAACTTTGAAAACGCTGGTTTTTGATGCACTGCTTCTGGAATGGAAAAATCAAAAAGAGACGGCACTGCAGGTGTTTTTACTGGTGATCGTGGCGGCACTTGTTTTGAATTTCACGGATCTCATGGAAAAGAACGGTACAGCACTGATCAGCTTTTTTATGATGTATCTGATGCTGGCAGCAGTTCTGATGAAGGGATTTACCGGAATGAGCCGGATGACGGATGCAACGCTTGGCAGAGTCAATGGCTTTATGAAAGCTCTGGTGCCGTCTTATTTTGCGGCGGCCGTTTTTGCGGGGAACAGCGTTGGAGGGCTGGCGTTTTACGAGTCGGCGATCCTGCTGATCGCAGCGGTGCAGTGGGTGCAAAGATATCTTCTTCTGCCCGGCGTGCAGCTTTATGTCCTGTTTTTGCTGCTCGACCATCTTTCAAAGGATGACAGGCTCTCGCATCTGGCAGAACTTGTGCGTACGGTGATCGAATGGGCAATGAAGAGCATGACAGCGGCAGCGATCGGATTTCAGGTGATCCAGGGACTGATCCTTCCGGCCGTTGACGGGCTGAAAAATACAGCCGTCAGCCGCACCGTATCGGCAATCCCCGGCATTGGCAACCTGTTTGGCAGCGTGACGGATACGGTGCTTGGTTCTGCCGTTCTTCTGAAGAATGCCGTCGGTGTGTGCGGGATGATCGCTGTTCTGATGCTCTGTCTCGCACCGGTGTGCCGTCTGGCGTTCTGCACACTGATCTATAAGGCGATGGCGGCTCTGGTGCAGCCGGTCGGTGACAAACGGCTCAACGAATGTGTGGCGGCAGTCGCAGAAGGAGTCGGGCTGCTTCTGAAGATCATGGTGTCCAGCAGTATGCTGTTTTTCCTGACGATCGCCATTGTCACCGCATCGCTTGGAAAATAGAAGAAAGGGGAGAAAAGATGTCGGCAGAGATTCGAAGCTGGGTACGGAGCATCCTGTGCTGCTTGTGTCTGATGCAGCTTGCAGAGCAGGTTCTTCCAGATAACCATTATCAGAAATACATTCGGCTGTTTTGCGGTGTCCTGTTTCTGATCCTGCTGATTAGTCCGCTGACGGATCAGGCACATCTGACGGCAGTATTTGAGAAACAGTGGCAGCAGGCATTACAGCTGGAAGAGTGGGATTCGATCCGGATGGAACAGGAAAATTTAAGTGATTTAAGGAGCCGTGTTCTGACGGAAGCCTGTCAGAAGGAAGTGCAGCGTCAGATTGAAGAGACGGCAGACGGGGAGGGGATGAAAGGGACAAAAGCGAAGGTTGTATTTCAATCCGAAGAGACAGAGGGCATCCGCAAAGTAACGATTTCCGGGGGGTATGAGGATCTGCAGCAAAAAGAGGCGGTGCAGGAGCAGATTTTACAGAAACTCTGGGAAATTTATCAGATCAGCAGCGATAAAGTGGTCTTTTTGGGGGGATGAGCCGCATGAAACAGTGGCTGGATTTTTGGGAGAAATGCAAAGGAAAAAAGGGCAGTCCGGTGCTGATCGGTCTTCTTATCGGACTTTTGCTTCTGGTGATCACCTGGCCGGATAACAGCAGCAAAAAGCAGAACACACAGACGAAAACCAATGCACCGGCAGTTGAAAACAACGTAAGAAATACAGAAGATCTGGCACAGGAACGGACACAGAGGATGGAACAAAGGCTTGAAGAAGTACTTCGGGAAGTGGACGGAGTGGGGGAAGTCAAAGTGATGATTACCTTACGTTCCTGCGGAGCGTATATTGTGGAAAAGGACACAAGAACCTCAAACAGTCAAAATACACAGGATCAGTCCGGCGACAAAAGCACGGCGGATGCACAGGATTTCGAAGAGAACACGGTTTTTGAAAAGCAGGAAAACGGAGCGGAAACGCCGTATGTCAAAGAAATCACAGAGCCGGAAGTGGAAGGTGTGATCGTGGCGGCAGAGGGCGGAAACAATGCGAAAACAGCAGCGGATATTACCGATGCGGTCGTAGCATTATTTGGAATCGAAGTGCATAAAATCAAAGTAATGAAGAAGGTTTAAGGAGGAGAGATGTGAAACATATGTGGAAGAAAAACCAGATTATCATCACAGCTCTGGCGGCATTAGTCGCAGTGGCAGGCTATCTAAATTATTCGGGTACGAAACTCGGTGAAAATGCACTGCCGGCATCCACAACAGAGACCGAAGCCACACTTACCGATATCGACAGCCTGGATCAGGACATCACCCTTACCGACTCGGCGGACGGAGAAGTTTATTTAGGAGAAGCTGCGGCAGGCGAAACCGATGGTATGAGCGATGCCTCCCTGTCGGCGGGCGAAACAGATGCCGGAACGGACACTGCATCCGAAGAAGTGACCGACACGCCGGGCGAGGCAGTACTTACCAGCACAGGAACAGGCAGCAGCTTTGCGGCCCAGGCAAAACTGACCAGAGAGCAGGTACGATCCAAAAACAAAGAAACCCTGCTTGAGATCATCAACAACGAAAACGTGACCGAAGAACAGAAACAAAATGCAGTCAACGATATGACCGCCCTCACAGAGAACGCAGAAAAAGAAGCGGCAGCGGAGCTTCTGCTCGAATCCAAAGGATTTACCGATGCAGTCGTAAGTATCACAGACGGCAGCGTCGATGTGGTCATCGGACAGAGTGAGATCACCGATGCACAGCGGGCACAGATCGAAGATATCGTAAAACGCAAAACCGAAATTTCCGGTGAGAATATCGTGATCACCACCATGCAGAGTGAGTGAAAAAGGCAGCAGTGTGCAAAAGCATGCTGCTGTTTTACAGTAGATTTTCTGTGCTATAAAGGTTAAAGATGAAAAAAGATGCCAAAAGCATAAAAAGTTTGTTATAATAGCATCATATATAAAATTTGTATCTTAATAAGGGGAAAAGTCAAATGAAAGTATACGCAAAATTCAGAATTGATATTGATAAAGAAGATGAATCCATCTACACGCAGAAAGCAGTAAATCTGATGCAAAAACTGGGATGCAAGGCAGAAAAACTGTACAGTTCCATGGAAAGATATACGTTTACCGTGGACATTAAGGAGGCAGTCTACAGAGAACTTGTGGAATTAGAGAAAGAAATTGACCAGGTATTTCAGTACGATGAAGATACGGAAGAAGATGACGATGAATTGCTGGATATCATAGAACCGGATATCTGGTGCTCTTATATACCGAAATATACGCAGGAAGAAGAGAAAAATGCGATCGGATATTATATTGACCTGGCAGGATATGAATTTGAAGAAAATGAGAAAAAGGTATATGAAAGTTTGTGCCCGGAGTGTGAAACTTTTTTCCAGAACAAAGAATATACCTTTAAAAAGAAAAAGCAACTGGAGGATCTGAACAGAAGAAAAGCAGTGTTTACCCGCCCGGGACAGTTAGATATGTTTGTGACCATTCCAATGTATGAATATCTTATAGAAAAAGGACTTTCCCAAAAGAATTTTATTCCGGCATATTACAGCGGAGTTTTGAAAAAAATTGCAGGATATCAGTTAAAAGCAGAAAATGTACTGGGAAAGGGAGCCTTTCAATGTGAAAGCTACAGGGCAACAGAAGCATGCAGTCACTGTAAAAAAGTGCGAGTTCAAAAAGAACCAGATGTGGGATTTCATAATATTTATCTGGATACAGAAAAACTGGGGAAATGGGAGCATGTCAATGCAACGTATGAATATACATACGGACATGCCAGAAAGATTTTAATTTATAGTCCGGAAATGAAAGAATGGCTGACAAAGGCAGATGAAAAATTGATCATGTATCCGGTATTTCCACTGGAGATGAAAGGAAAGATAAATCTGGAAAATGAAAATGGATGAGTTTAAAAGATATGTAGCGAAGCAGAATTCTTTCTTGATTTACGGAAAAACAAAATTATATGAAATAAGCATTACGTGGATTGAAAAGAAAAAATGCTACATGCTTCATGTTGATAAAGATTATTTCTGTAAAAACAGTGAAGAAATGCTGGCACTGTTTTATTGTGGATATCCTCTGGAAAAATGGATAAAAGAGGGTGAAGTTTTGCTTTGTATTAGGGATGAGGAAGCAGAGAAATTTGTACTTCAAAGGTATATAATTTCCCAATATCAGGAACGATGCAGGAAAAAATTAAAGCAGGGATATCGTAAAAATGAAAAAGAAGCTTTTTGGGAATTTTTGGCGAAAAGACCGGAAATATTAAACAAAAATACAGTAAAAGCGATATCTGAAAAAGAATTTAAGAATGAGTTGAAAAAAGCAGACAACAAAGTTCAGGGTTATATGATTGGAAGTAATGGCTGGTTTAAGGATTGCTTTTATGCAGGAGAAATGAAAACATTAGCCGTGTATCTAGAAAAGTATCTTGAAGAGTTGGATTTTAGCATGATTTTCAACGAAAAAGGTGGTATCTTGCAATATGTTACTTCAGATGAAGGCAAGGTAGAGAGAAAATACTGCCGTTTGATTTAAAAATATGGGGCTACGAAGATTTTTGATTTTTGTAGTCCTATAAAAAATAATAGAAGGCATCATAGGAATAATAGAATCATAACTATATGTGGGAATAGGGGACACAGTGATAAAAACAAAAATAAAAAGAATCGAAGAATTGAATGATAAATACCTGATCCTGAATGAAAAAGAGATGAAGTTTTTACGAAAATGTCTCAAAAGCAGAAAACAGGATGTCCGGTGGACGGCAGCAGAAATTCTGGTTGGATGGTATACACCGGAAAATGAACGGCTTCTTTATAATCTGACGTATGATAAAGCAGAACTGGTATGTGTTGAGGCAGCAGATGCACTCTGCATAGGAAGAACCAGAAGAAGCCTGAGCCGTCTGCGTGACCTGATGGAAGATGAAAGGACATTGGTGCGGGGATATGCAGTTGCAAGTTTTTTTCAGGTATGGGTGAACTGTTTTTCATGGAATGAAAAGAGTATGAGAGCGTATCTGTGTTTTGAAGAAACCATGGAGGCGGAAGAAAACAAGACCTGGGTAAAACTTTTCTATGAGCAAAATAAAATCCGTGCGAGAGGAAAGAAAGGATTTGAAAAACTTTTTTATATATTAAAGCATGGAAGCAATCATTACGTAAAAGCATCCGCAATTCAGATCGCTAAGGATATGAGAAGCATTTTTAATCAGGAAGAAATCAATGCCGGACTGGAAAAAGCGATTGACAGCCTGGAATATGAGTATCAGAAAGAAGATATTAAAAAATACATTCAGACAAAAGAACCAATCAAAATCCTGCTTCTGGATCAGACAAACAGCGGAGTCACACAGCTTCTGGAATACATGGGAGAGGAAGAGACAGAAATGTATGTCCGTTCTGCAGGACTGCATCCTTCCGGAAAGATTGAGAAGTGGGTACTGGATATCCTACTGAAAGAAGATGACATCACACGTTACCAGTGTTCTTCTCCGATAGAAGAATTGTGTAAGTACGATTATCTGATTCCAATAGGAATACATCTCGATGAAAAAGCATATCCATTTCAGAAAATTTATGCAAGATATCAGGATTTTGACAAGAAACAGATCAGCCGGGAAGAAGCCAAAGAAATGATATGCCAGATAGAGGAAAATCTTAAAAAACTGTAAAATATCAGGGGAACTCCTGTCATTTATTAAAAAGTATGTTATGATAGAAAACATAAAATCAAACAGGAACATTCTGTTCCGGGACTGCCGTTTTAATCAGGCATGTCAGAATCCCTAAATATTGAAAAAGCTAACAGAATATTTTATAATGACAGGAGAAATGAATGAAAAATGAACTTTCAAGAGCCATGGCTTCGGCAGATGTGAAAGTGCGTTATGATACGCAATGTAAACGTGTTTTAAGCCAGAAAGAAATCCTTGCACGGATTCTGGCACGTACGGTCAAAGAATTTGCAGGAATGTCAGTAGAAGAAATTATACCTTGCATAGAAGGTACACCTGAGATAGCAGTGGTATCAATTGATCCGGGAAAAACAAATCAAAAAAGAGTACTGCATATGGAAGAGGAAAAGAGAATTGCAGGACTTGCCAATGAAGATAAAGTGGCGGATGAGGGAGAAATTTATTACGATATCCGTTTTTATGTACATATTCCGAATGAAGAAGGGCATATTCGCATGATTGTGAATCTGGAAGCACAGAAATCTTACTATCCGGGATATGAAATCGTGACAAGAGGAATTTTTTATGATGCCAGAATGATTTCAGCACAGCTTGGGACAGAGTTTGAACATTCAAAGTACGATGATATGAAGAAAGTGTACTCTATCTGGGTTTGCATGCAGGCACCAAAGAAAATTGGAAATGCAATATCAGAATATTCTATTAAAAAGCAGGATATTATCTCAGGATTGCCGGACAGACCGGAATCATATGATAAGTTATCGGTAGTGATCATTGCACTGAATGAAAAAATGGAAACAAACGATGAACTTTTAGGAATGTTAAATACACTGTTTTCAGAACAAAAGACCTATTTGGAAAAGAAAAAAGAGCTGGAAGAAATATATCAGATGAGAATGGACAATGAGTTGGGAAAGGAGATGAACCTTATGTGTAATTTATCAGACTTGGTAATAGAACGTGGAATCGAACAAGGAATCGAATCTGGAATAGAACAGAAAAGCTACAATCTTGCACAGATGATGATCCGGGAAGCGGAACCGACCGATAAAATCATGCGGTATACCGGTTATTCTCTGGAGAAGATAAAAGAGATTGCACAGGAAATGGGAAAAGTATGGCCGCTTGCTTGACAGCTGGAAACTTGCTTGTTAAAATAGCGATTGTTTGAATACAGCTCGTGAAGCAGCTGCATTCGTGAACAGGCAGTGAAAGTGGATTGCGAGTTTCAGATTTACTGAAATAAGCAATCTTATAGGATAAAACAGATCAATAGAACAAAGAACATGGAGGAAGCATAGTGGCTGATATAGCAAGTGAAATTAAAAGAAGAAGAACTTTTGCGATCATTTCGCATCCGGATGCCGGAAAAACAACGTTGACAGAGAAATTCCTGTTGTACGGAGGTGCCATCAATCTGGCAGGTTCTGTAAAGGGAAAGGCAACGGCACGCCATGCAGTCTCAGACTGGATGGAAATTGAAAAAGAAAGAGGTATTTCGGTAACTTCCTCCGTGCTGCAGTTTAATTATGATGGTTTTTGTATCAACATCCTGGACACACCGGGTCATCAGGACTTCTCAGAGGATACGTACCGTACGCTGATGGCAGCAGATTCTGCGGTCATGGTCATCGATGCTTCCAAGGGTGTAGAGGCACAGACCAGAAAGCTGTTTAAAGTCTGTGTGATGCGTCATATTCCGATTTTTACCTTTATCAATAAAAT
>NZ_JBKVNQ010000049.1:0-20782 GCF_046967715.1 Hominisplanchenecus sp. | reverse complement strand
TTCATGCGGTGGAACAGGTCAGCAATCACAGGGTTTCGTCGCATGGAACGGATACTGTAAATATCGTATTCCTGAATTGAGCCGCCGCCAAACATACCGCCCGGAGATGTGATTTCCACCCGATCATCAAACATATCAATATGGATTTCGCTGCCAAGCACAATATAATCACGATGGATAAGCGCATTAACAAGAGCCTCTGTCACAGCTCGTTCAGCATAATCCGGCTTGTCTACACGATACTGTGCCTCTTTGACAAAACGGACTTTGGAATTATTGCGAATAAATTCACTGCCGCTTTTCAGTAGATAAATCAGATTCCCTTCGTATTCTTTATCGTCCAATGCATCATCAAAGATAGAGCCTTTTTCCAAGCCATTCCACCGGGTACAGAACATACGGGAGTTATAAACTGTGTGCTGATCGGTCATGAGCTTTCCGGCATTGGTCAAGAACCCATTTTTGTCAGCCAAACCGAAGGAGACATAATCGGATGGCTCAAAGCGGAGACCAGTCCGTTCCAGATAGGTTGCTTCCAGAAGTGTAAAGCTGTAATCCTTTTTTACCGCATCTGTTGTTAGGGTATCAAAGGACTGATTGGTTCCCTTTAAGATCAGTTCATTCACAATGTAATCAGGGGCAATTACGCTTTCATTTCCAACACGGATATATGCTTCCATCACGCCGTCTGCCTTGTAATAATATGGGGTGCTACGGCCGGGAGAAACCTCCAGAGCCAACAGGTTTTTACCATCTTCCTGCAATGGCTTTAAGATAAACTGCGGTAATGGTGTGATACGTTCTTTGATTAAGCGGCTGATCGCTTCAGCATCCTTTTGAACATCGGACAAGCCGATAGGCTCCCGGTCATCGGAGACTCCGAAAAACAGAGTGCCGCCGATTCCATTGGAAAAGGCACTGACACTTTTTAACCAGCTTTTTGGCTTTTTTGTTTCGAGAGCAACTTTGAAATCACATTCAGTTGCTTCGGCAATGAGCTGTTCTATCATTGAAATCTCTCCTTTGAGGTGTAGAATGTTTTTCCTTATTATACCCGGAAAAGAAGATTATTGCAACGATAGAAACAAAGAGTGCTGTTAAAAAGTATTTATAGGATGAAGCATTATGGCAATCTATAAGAATCATAATGCACTTCATCAGAAATTCAAAAAACTATGTTATTCTATAAACCGGAGGTGGAATGATGCAGAAAATTTCAATTGTCGAAGATGATATTGATATTCAGGATATATTGAAAAACCATCTGATGGATGCAGGATATGAAGTTGCCCCTGTCATTATGCTTACTGCACTTTCGGATGAAGAAAACCAGTTACGGGGGTTTGAACAGCAGATTGATGACTATATTCCAAAGCCCTTTTCGCCAAAAATCCTGTTATGCAAGATTGCAGCGATTCTTCGCCGCAGGACTGCGGAAAATCACAATCAATCTCTGCTTACTTATAAAGAGTTGCGTATGGATATTGACGGATTCCATGTATATCAAAGCGGAAAGTATGATGGGCAAGGCGTATTCCATGAATTTACGCAGGAAAGCGTAGATGCCATGGGACGCTGTTCACCAATAATAATGAACCAGGAAAAGGATACAGGAATATTGAAAGTACAATTCAATGTTCGCTATATCCTTTTTTATTGTCAGAATTTGCTTCGTCTCAAACTGTTTTTATTTTGAACGCAAGGATTTCACTTTGCTGTAGGAGCCGTAAACTTTTGTTTTTCCGCTTTTTTTGTAAGAGCGGACTTTGACATAATATGTCTTTTTGGATTTCAGCTTTTTGATCACTTTGCTGGTTGTTTTTTTGCTCTTTACAACAACGGTTTTCTTGTTTTTGAATGATTTTTTTGTAGAATATGTGATTTCATAACCGGAAGCGTTTTTATCTTTTTTCCAGGATACTTTCAGCTTTCCTTTGCCGAATGCTTTTAATTTTACCGTCTGTTTTGCCAGTGATGAGGTTTTGTCCGTTGAAGGAGTGGTATTGGAAGGCTGTGTCTCTGGGGTCTGATTGCTTTCGGAAGGCTGAGTTTCCGGTGTTTTATCGCCTGTATCCGGTGTTTCGGTATTCTGGTACGGCTTTAACAGTTCCGTAAGTTCGTTGATCAGATCAGCGGCATCCGCACTGGTAGCGGATGCAGATTTTAACAGTTCGACAGCTTCATCCTTGTGTGCAGCTAATACCTGATCATTTGCAGCAGCTTTGGCTAAAGCAGCTTCTGCCTGTTTGAGCAGAGAGGACAGCTGTTCTTTCTGTTGATCGGTGATCGGGATTGCAACAGAAATATCTGCATAATCATCAGAAGCAATGGATACGCTGTATGTTCCGGCTTCTGCATCAGCAGGAATACTGCCAAAATCAAGAGAAACGGTTTTCTGAACAGCATCGGAATATAAAGTGTAAGAAGTTTTCTTACGTCCGGATCCTACCGTGTAAAGGACGTTTAAGGTTCCGTTTTTCACGGTTGGAACCTGATTTAAAGTAAAGGTTTTCATATCACTGCTGAAGGTACCGCTGATTTCCTCAGCGTATGCAGGTTTTACAAAGGCACCGTCAGTAAAAGCGTAAACATAATTTCCATCCGGTGTCAGATAAGTGATTTTCTGGATGGTCTTGTTTACCAGTTTTTTAAATTCTGCAGTATTATCTGATTTTGCGATTCCCATCGTTGCAGCTTCGTTGTTTACATTAAAAGCTAATTTGTAAGGCTGAACCCAGATATTGGAGAGATGTTCCAGACCTACTTTATAGCCGTCTGTCGTTTCCAGAATGATTCCCTGGATCGTGGAACCGACAGGGAAGGTGTCTTCTCTTGAATTTCTTAAATATTTGGTGCTGTTTTCTTTTACTTCGATTTCGTACTCGCCCCAGGTAGATGCGGTTGCCAGAGAAGCAGTGGCATCTGTTACGGTATCGATGATTTTAGCGTTGGAAACATAACTTCCGTCACTTTTCAGGGTTTTGTACTGTGCAGGTGCCTCTGCAGGATTTTCATTCAGTGTAATATCAGAAGCTTCTTCATATGCACCGGTCAGTTCTTTGCCCGAATTTTTCAGAATAGAAGCTTCTACATACAGATCAGAATCTACTGCAACATTTACGTTGGAGACTCCCAGAATATGGTAGCCGTCAGCATCCGGAGTAGTTTCTTCATTATAATCTGTCCAGGCATTTGACAGAACTTTGGCTTTTAAGGTTGTGGCAGTTGTGACAACATCGAAGTTGTCTGTACTGCTTACATCACCGGAGTAGAATTCTTTGTAGGTCAGATTGGAGGTTCCGTATAAATTTCCGGAAAGTTTTGTTCCGTCTGTTAAAGCATAATATACCCCACTGTTTCCGATCTGCGTATATCCATCCAAAGCTTCCGCAGAATAAGAATAGGTGTTTCCGGCGATGGAAACAGATTTCAGATCGGCAGCAGATACGGAAACCGGAATCTGCGGAACAGATATCAATGCGGCCAGAGAAGCAGCCAGGAATTTAGTTGATAAATTTTTCGTGTTCATGTCTGATAATAATCTCCTTTTTCAGTTTGAAGTGTTCGGCGTGTCAATAAGTCTGCAGTATTCATTTGTGCAATCACAATTTAAACTTTTGACACTTACATTAAGAAAATGAATGTATAAAAATCTGTGCACTGATTTTTGAACAAAAAAAGAGATCACTCAATAATGCATCTTTCATAGATACGTCATTGGAGGATCCCCTGCCAGGTTTTCATGCATAAATATCCGAACATGAATATTTCATGCATCGAAAATTTAATTGTACAATATACGCCAGGTGATCGAAATCAATCTGACAATCTGGAGAATACTATAAAAAATAAAAACTGTCAAACGAAAAATAGCAAGATGAAAAAGCTTCTCAAAAAGACAAAAAGCCGGAAAGAACAGATAAATGAACTTTCCGACTTTTCTCAAATCAATATCTTACATCTTTTATTCTACATCTTTCAGTGCAGCCAGATCTTCTTCGCCGGTACGGACTTTTACAACATGCCGTACGTCATATACAAAGATCTTGCCATCGCCGATGTGACCGGTATAGAGACATTTTTTGGCAGTTTTGATGACTTTTTCCACCGGGATATTGCCACCGATGACTTCTACTTTAACTTTTGGGAGGAGTGTAGCGTCAACTTCGGCACCACGGTATTTCTCGCCGGAACCTTTCTGGATACCGCAGCCCATAACCTGTGTAACGGTCATACCGGTGACACCAAGTTCATTGAGAGCTTTGCGGAGTTTGTCATACCGGGAAAGTTTTACAAGAATGGAAACTTTGTACATACCGGTTGGATTGGCAGCAACCAGTTCTTCACCGGCTACTTTGACGGCGGCATTTTTCTGTGAATCGCTTGCTTTCGTATAATCAGATTCACCAAGATCTGTATTTTCATTCACATCCATCGTAGCAGTAATATCAGAAATGTTGAATCCGGCATAAGCACTTGCCAGGCCATGCTCGTGATAGTCCAGGCCCTCGATTTCGATATCAGCCGGAACACGCAGACCAACAAGTTTGTCGATGCCCTTGAAAATAATGGTCATGGTAATGATAACCCAGAGCATAACAGAGGCAACACCGAGCAGCTGGATCAGGAAATAATGGATACCTCCGCCGTAAAACAGACCGCCGTCTGTTGCGAACAGGCCAACACAGAGTGTTCCCATGGCACCGCAGGCACCGTGTACGGAAATGGCACCGACCGGATCATCAATTTTTGCGATGCGGTCAAAGAAATCAACGGATACACACAGCAGGATACCTGCAAATAAACCAATAAAGAATGCACCTACAGGGGAAACCTGATCACATCCGGCTGTGATTGCAACCAGACCGGCAAGGGCACCGTTTAATGTCATGGAAACATCCGGCTTACCGTAACGAACCCAGGTAAAGATCATGGCAGTACAGGTTGCGATAGCGGCGGCAAGGTTTGTGTTCATGTATACCAGACTGGCTTTTGTAAGATCGGCATCAGTTGACATTGCAGTTGTGCTTGCTCCGTTAAATCCGAACCAGCAGAACCAGAGAATGAAAACACCGAGTGCGGCAACGGTGAGATTATGACCGGGGATTGCTTTTGGTTTTCCGTCCCTGTCATATTTTCCGATACGAGGACCAAGGATTTTTGCACCGATGCATGCGGTGACACCGCCGACCATATGTACGGCAGTACTTCCGGCAAAATCATGGAAGCCAAGCTGAGAAAGCCAGCCGCCGCCCCAGATCCAGTGACCGGAGATCGGATAGACGATCAGAGAGATCATGGCACTATATAAACAGTAAGCTTTGAAATTGGTTCGCTCTGCCATGGAACCGGAAACGATCGTGGCAGATGTTGCACAGAAAACCGTCTGGAAAATGACGAAACACCAGGTCGGCAGAGATCCAAACTGATAACTTCCGCGGATCAGCGGATCGAGTTTTCCGATAAAAGCACCGCTTCCGCCGAACATCAGACCGAATCCGACCAGCCAGAATGCGGGAGTTCCGATACAAAAATCCATCATATTCTTCATAAGAATATTGCCGGTATTTTTGGCACGCGTAAGTCCGGCCTCACACATTGCAAAACCAGCCTGCATAAAATAAACAAGTGCGGCTCCAAGTAATGTCCAGATGACATCAACAGATGAAAAATTCATAAAAATAACCTCCTTTGCTTATTTTCCCGGTGTGCACATCCCGAAAAACAAAAAAGGCATCAAAACTGAAAATCCATTCAGCTCTGACGCCTTCGTCTCTTGTTGGATAACATTATAAGAAAGAAAAATGAAAAATGCAATATCTAAAATAAACGTAATTTGTTTTGAAAAAACAGTAAAAATTGTTAAAAAATTATAAAAATAAAGCAGAATCCATTTTTGCTTCAGAATCGTAATCAAACAGAAACGATACCTGATCCGGATCATTTATTCATCAAGATCCATTGTTTTGGCCGGAATTCCATTGACGGTTACATTATCATCCACCGTGATAACAAGACATTTTTTGCCATCCACAATACGTGTCTCCACAAGATCAGCATACTCCGGGCTGACCTGAATTGTGATCAGAGGGGTTTTGATCTCAAAACGTCTGGTGTTTACAAGGTTGGAAGCCATAAGGGAAGTATCTTCACCGACTGCATTGTCATAGGCAGCATCAAAATCAGAAAGCTTTTCATCTTCCACACCGCTTCGCTCCAGAAGCTGCTTTACTTCCCTTTTATCCAGCATGACCGGTTCCGGATCATCTTTGTGTTCCTCCATCAGCATAGTCAGATTGTCATGGATATTTTTGACTGTTTCATAATTACATTCTTCACCGAGAGTGTCGGAAATAACAGCCTGGAATGATTCCTTCTGTTCTCCGGCAGTAAGGGAAGCTTCACAGCCAAACATATTTTCCACAAATTCTGCCTGAAGTTCTTCCGGCTTTTTTGAATAGTAGAGCATCGCATGCAGGTCAGTGCTGCGATCATGAAATGCCGGGAACAGGAAACCGCGTTCCGGAAGTTCCACGATCCAGTCACGGATACGGTCACGGATGCGGTTTTCCGCTTCGTTGTAGCACAGTCCGGCTTTGGAGAGCCTGACCGGGCAGATGCAGCACAGGATGTATTCGTAAACCTCATCGGAAGAATCGAACATCTCTGTATTATCTTTGGCCTTTCCAGGAACATCGTAGGCAGCATGTACGAGAATGATAAAATAATTTTCCGCATTGTAATAATGTTCGATGATCTTGTCATAACATTCATCGACAAGAGCATCATCCGTCAGACGGCTGTTTTTTAAACGCAGCAGAAATTCCTGCTCGCCGCCTTCCGCCTCTGCTTTCAGTGGAAATTCCAGATTCAGCAGATTTTTGCCGATTGTTCCGGAAAGTGTCTTCTTGAAAATTTCAAAATATTTAAACATTTCTTCATCAGAAAGCGAAAGAAATGATTCACGCATCTCCAGACGTTTTTCCTTTTCCGAATCGACATAACAGCCGCAGATTCGGGAAATCGTACAGTTGTCCGGTGTGAATTGCTTCTTTAACTCAGAAATCTCTTTTTTATTCATAGGTATCCTCCCCTGTGGTTTGTCTATATCCATGAGCCATACGTGATTTTTCCGTACTTTGTACTCTCAAAATCACGAAAACATTCGGAATTCGCATATTTACTGCGTAAATAGCTGCACCCTCATGTTTTGGCGGTCCTCATAGACACAAATACGTATGCAAGCATCCGTTTTGTGTCCATTTGTCCCTTGAATCATCAGTATTTTAATATAGACCCGGACAAAAAGCAAGAAATGAAAAATTGCCGTTTCTTATTGACAAACGCAGGATTTTGCCCTAAACTGATGAATGAAACAGAGCTGACAGCTCGTCATAGGGGCAAGACGAAGAAAAGGGATAGTACATTTCGGACAATCTACAGAGAGGGGATCACTGGTGCGAGATTCCTGTGCGGAAGAGATGGAACCTGCCTTGGAGTCCTGTATGAAAATACAGCGTAGTTCCGGCGATAACGGAAAATGAGTGAGTACTGTTTTTAACAGTGCTAATCAGGGTGGTACCGCCGAAGAGATGACAAGTCCTTGGTTCCTGCGTTCACGCAGAGACCGGGGCTTTTTTATTAGGTGCCAAAGAGGAGAATTGTGAGAGTACCATGTATGAAACGATTTGTATGGCATCTTCTGGCTTTAATATTTTCAGCAAGAAAAGGAGAAAACGATGGCAAAAGAAAAGAAATTAGTTGAAGCAATCACATCTATGGATGAAGATTTTGCACAGTGGTATACCGATGTGGTAAAAAAAGCAGAGCTGATCGATTATACCAGCGTAAAAGGATGTATGGCGATCAAACCGGCAGGCTATGCAATCTGGGAGAATATCCAGCATGAGCTGGATCGCAGATTCAAAGAGACCGGTGTACAGAATGTATACATGCCGATGCTGATCCCAGAAAGTCTGCTTCAGAAAGAAAAAGATCATGTAGAAGGTTTTGCACCGGAAGTAGCATGGGTAACACACGGAGGACT
Organism: Hominisplanchenecus sp.; assembly: GCF_046967715.1. NCBI lineage: Bacteria > Bacillati > Bacillota > Clostridia > Lachnospirales > Lachnospiraceae > Hominisplanchenecus > Hominisplanchenecus sp. Next base: position 12,735 of record NZ_JBKVNQ010000049.1, on the reverse strand, counting down.
GGAGCCGCTTCAGGAGCGTATGTGTGTACGTCCAACTTCTGAGACACTGTTCTGCGATTTCTACTCCAGAGATATTCATTCTTACCGTGATCTGCCGAAAGTATACAATCAGTGGTGTTCTGTTATGCGTTGGGAGAAGACAACAAGACCGTTTTTGCGTTCTAGAGAGTTCTTATGGCAGGAAGGACATACCGCACATGCAACAGCAGAAGAAGCAGAAGCACGTACGATCCAGATGCTGAATGTTTATGCAGATTTCTGTGAAGAAGTTCTGGCGATCCCGGTTGTAAAAGGAAGAAAGACCGACAAAGAAAAATTTGCCGGAGCAGAAGCAACTTACACGATTGAATCCCTGATGCACGACGGAAAAGCACTGCAGTCCGGAACAAGCCACAATTTCGGTGATGGATTTGCAAAAGCTTATGATATCCAGTTTACAGACCGTGACAACAAACTGAAATATGTTCACCAGACATCCTGGGGTATGACCACACGTATGATCGGTGCGATCATCATGGTACATGGAGATAACAGCGGTCTGGTGCTGCCGCCGAGAATCGCTCCGGTACAGGTAGATATCATCCCGATCCAGCAGAAAAAGGCAGGCATCCTGGAGAAAGCAGCAGAAGTGGAAGCAACACTGAAAGCGGCTGGATTAAGAGTGAAAACAGATGATACTGACAGAAGTCCGGGATGGAAATTCTCCGAGCAGGAGATGCGTGGTATTCCGGTTCGTGTGGAGATGGGACCAAAAGATATCGAAGCAGGTCAGGCTGTTGTCGTACGCCGTGACACACGTGAAAAGATCACCGTAGCAATCGACGAACTGGCAGCAGAATTGCCGAAGATCCTGGATAGCATGCAGAAAGATATGCTGGAGAGAGCACGCAAACACAGAGATGCACATACTTATGTTGCTCATAACATGGAAGAGTTAAAAGACATCGCAGACAACAAACCAGGATTTATCAAGGCAATGTGGTGCGGTGAACGTGAATGTGAAGATAAATTAAAAGAAGATGCAGGAATCACATCACGCTGTATGCCGTTTGAACAGGAAACCATTTCCGACGTATGCGTATGCTGTGGAAAACCGGCGAAAAAAATGGTATACTGGGGCAAAGCATATTAAAAAATACGGAACGCAGATCAAGAAGCAGCGAAAAAGGCTGTAAATATTCGCTTTAAAACGAAAAGGCCGTAACCTTTCGAAACAAAAATTGTTTTCGAAAGGTTACGGCTGTTTTTGTATCAGATGTGAGATGACTTACGTCTCTGTCATTGCCGGAAGTGTTTGTAAACGTGTGCCAAGTCTCATGTGAGATCGACTTGGCCGGACTGTTTTGGAGAGGTGAGAGTTATTTCTCAGGCTTGCGGTATGCGTACACAGCCAGTCCGTCTTTCATGGGAAGTTTCGGAGATCCCTGGATCAGCGGAAGTGCATAATCAATAAATGCCTGAGCAATATCAGTTCCGTCTTTTGTGATCCATTCAACAGGAACCGTCTTTTCCTGATTGCAGATCAGGTTGACATCCTCAAGGCCACATTCCATCACGTATGGTTTGTCAGATTTACGGACAAAGCTGACCATCTTGCCGGTTTCACCGCTGATGGCAGAAGTCACGCCGAAAGCTCCAGCCTGTGCAGCTTCCAGTGCATCCGTTTCAGACTGCAGGAAGGCAGAACATCTCTGATTGACATTCAGCTCGACCGAGCGAACTTTTACACCGAGGCGGTCACGCACCAGATTTTCCAGATATTTGCCGCAGCCGGTCAGCATTTTGTGTCCAAATGCATCGACACCTGCAGAGGCTGCATATTCACAGATAAAGGTGCCATCCTTGTCATGAATGCCTTCGGATACACAGACGATCAGGTTGTTTTTTGTCTTAAAACATTCTTCCAGAGAAGCAAGGAAAGATTCCTGGTCAAAATCCGCCTCCGGCAGATAAATCAGCACCGGGTTGTCCTGCTCGAATTTGCGGGCAAGTACGGATGCTGCGGTCAGCCAGCCGGCATGGCGGCCCATGATCTCAATGATAGTAACAGATTTTGTATTATAAACAGAAGCGTCCAGTCCGATTTCACAGACGGAAGCAGCCACATATTTTGCGGCACTGCCGAATCCCGGTGTGTGGTCGGTGAGGATCAGGTCGTTGTCGATCGTTTTCGGAATACCCATGATACGTACATCAATGTTGTGGGCAGCAGCATAGCGGGAAAGCTTGCTGACCGTATCCATAGAATCGTTTCCTCCTATATAAAAGAAGTAACCGATGTTCATCTCTTCAAATTTCTGAAACAGCAGAGGATAGATCGCATCATTTAAATCATCCGGAAGTTTGAAACGGCAGGAACCAAGGTAAGCCCCTGGAGTTGTACGCAGAGCTTCCAGTGTATCGTTATCCAGTTCTTTCATATCCATAAAGCGTCCGTCTAAAAATCCCTGGATGCCGTTGATCATGCCGTAGACATGTTCAATCTCTTCGCTGCGGTTAAAACCTTCACGGATCACACCGTAAAGACTGCTGTTGATAACGGCGGTCGGTCCGCCGGACTGTCCTACAATTAAATTTTTCACAAGTTAAGCTCCTTTCAGCTTCTTTTTGGCATTCCTTTCTATTTTACTACATTTCCTGAAAAAAAACTATTATGAATCGCGGGAAATTCTAAAAATAATTCTCTCTGTTTCATCCATTACTTTTTTAGAATATTTTTGGAAATATTCAGGAAAAGTCAAAGAAACCGACCGAAAAATTTACGGAATCTCGTACAAACGAGGTAAAAACATAAAAAATAATTGACAAGCACAAAACCCGGCGGTATTATAGAACACAAGATTTTTTATTAAAATATAATAAAGATAAAAAATCTGTAAAGTGAAGTTTTAGAAGGAGGAAAAATATTATGAAAAAATTCACAAGATTTTTTGCTACCGTTGCAGCAGTCTCTATGGTAGCTGCTTCTTTGGCAGGATGTGGAAGTAAATCTGACAACACAGCAAGCACAGACACAACTGCTGATTCAGCAACAGCAGGTGATACACTGAAGATTGGCGGAATCGGACCGATCACCGGAGGAGCAGCCGTATATGGACTGGCTGTTAAAAATGCAGCAGAGCTGGCAGTAAAAGAGATCAACGAAGCAGGCGGTATCAACGGCATGCAGGTTGAATTTAAATTTGAAGATGATGAGCATGATGCAGAAAAATCGGTAAACGCTTACAACTCCCTGAAAGACTGGGGTATGCAGATGCTGATGGGTACTGTTACATCAACACCGTGTACAGCAGTTGTTGAGAAAACACATGAAGACAATATGTTCCAGCTGACACCGTCAGGTTCCGCTGTAGAATCTATCAAATATGACAATGCATTCCGTGTATGCTTTTCTGATCCGGGTCAGGGTACTGCATCTGCAAAATACATCGGTGAGAATAAGCTGGCATCAAAAGTAGCCGTTATCTACAACAGCTCTGATGTATATTCTTCCGGTATTTATCAGAAATTTGCAGAAGAGGCAAAAAATCAGGACTTCGAAGTTGTTTCTGCTGAAGCATTTACCGAAGACAGCAAGACAGACTTCTCAGTACAGCTGCAGAAAGCAAAGGATGCAGGTGCTGACATGGTATTCCTGCCGATCTACTATACAGAAGCTTCTCTGATCCTGACACAGGCAAACTCCATGGGTTATGCTCCGACATTCTTCGGATGTGACGGTCTGGATGGTCTGTTGGCAGTTAAGAACTTCGATACAAAACTGGCTGATGGCGTTATGCTTCTGACACCGTTTGCAGCTGATGCAGATGATGAAAAGACACAGGCATTTGTTTCTGCTTACAAAGAAGCTTACGGCGATACACCGAACCAGTTCGCAGCGGATACTTACGATGCAATCTATATCATGAAAGCAGCAGCAGAAAAAGCAGGTGTGACAGCTGATATGAGCGTAAGCGACATCTGTGATGCAATGAAAACTGCCATGACAGAGATCAGCTACGATGGTCTGACCGGTGAAGGTATGACCTGGACAGCAGACGGTGAGCCGGATAAGGCACCAAAAGCTGTCGTGATCAAAGACGGTGTTTACACAGCAATGTAATGATGCCGGTGTCGATTGTGGGAGTGCGAAGCACGGAACATCCACAGGCATCTCAGGTGGGGATTTTTGCCCCCCAACATCATCGTAATAAAAATGAAGAGGCACTTACAATTCGGTAAGGAAGCCCAGAGGAGGGCTGCCATGGGCAGCCCTTTTTCCTGTTATAAGCGAATCCTATTGAATAAGTAGGCAAACACAGAAAACAACCATACACAGATATCAAAGGTAGACTTGTAAAGTCTGTTTTTGATATCTGTGTGGTATTCTTATTTTTAAGAAAACGATGGTTATATTAAAAATACGACAAGGGGTGTGCGTATGAGTTTTATTTCTTATCTGATCAACGGTATCAGCCTTGGAAGTGTCTATGCAATCATAGCACTTGGCTATACAATGGTATACGGTATCGCAAAGATGCTGAATTTTGCACATGGTGATATCATCATGGTAGGCGGTTATGCAGCTTTTATCTCCATGAATTCTTTAGGCGTGAATCCAATTCTGGCAGTTATATTATCAGTTGTCATCTGTACGATTCTCGGACTGGTTATTGAGCGTGTTGCTTACCGTCCGCTTCGAAATGCATCTTCACCGCTGGCTGTTCTGATCACAGCGATCGGTGTCAGCTATCTGCTTCAGAACCTTGCACTTCTGATGTTCGGTGCAGATACAAAATCTTTTACATCTGTTGTAACAGTTCCGGCAGTTGTGCTGGCAGGCGGAAAACTGACGATCTCCGGTGAGACGATCGTTACTGTTCTTGCATGTATGATCATCATGATCGGTCTGACACTGTTCATTAACAAGACAAAAGCAGGTCAGGCAATGCTGGCAGTTTCGGAGGATCGAGGTGCTGCACAGCTGATGGGCATCAATGTAAATGGAACGATTGCCCTTACCTTTGCAATCGGTTCTGCACTGGCAGCAATCGCAGCGGTTCTGCTGTGTTCTGCTTATCCTTCCCTGACACCGTACACCGGAGCCATGCCTGGTATCAAAGCATTCGTAGCCGCTGTATTTGGTGGTATCGGATCGATTCCGGGAGCATTGATCGGAGGTATTTTGCTTGGTATTATTGAAATTCTCGGCAAAGCATATATTTCCTCTCAGATGGCAGATGCGATCGTATTCGGAGTTCTGATCGTTGTACTTCTGGTAAAACCAAGCGGATTGCTTGGAAAGCAGATTCAGGAGAAAGTGTAGGTGGCAGCGATGAAAAAATTAAAATTAAACAAAACGACAAAAAACAATCTGATCACATACGGAATCGTCATCCTCGCTTATATCATCGTAGAAGCAATGCTGGCAGGAGGTCAGGTCTCCAGTCTGATGAAGGGACTTTTAGTTCCACTCTGTGTTTATGTGATTCTGGCTGTATCTTTGAATCTTGTGGTAGGTATTTTAGGTGAGCTGAGTCTTGGACATGCAGGATTTATGTGTGTGGGTGCATTCTCCAGTGCATTCTTCTCAAAATGCACCGCAGGAATGATGCCGGATGGACTTCGTTTCTTTCTGGCACTGCTGATTGGAGCTGCTGTTGCGGCTCTGTTCGGACTGATTATTGGAATCCCGGTACTGCGACTGAAAGGTGACTACCTGGCGATCGTTACCCTGGCATTTGGTGAGATCATCAAGAACCTGATCAACGTATTCTTTATCGGAAAAGATGCAAATGGTTTCCATTTTTCTATGAAGGATGCCATGTCGCTGAACATGGACGGAGGAGATGTTATCATTAACGGACCGCAGGGAATCACCGGAACGCCAAATGATTCTACGTTTACCATCGGCGTGATCCTGGTACTGATCACACTGGTTATCGTACTGCATCTGATCAATTCCAGAGACGGACGTGCGATCATGTCTATCCGTGACAACCGTATCGCAGCTGAGTCTGTCGGTATCAATATTACAAAATACAAACTGATGGCATTTATTATTTCAGCAGCCCTTGCCGGAGTTGCCGGTGTTCTGTATGCACATAACCTGGCTACCCTGACTGCACTGCCGAAAAACTTTGGTTATAACCAGTCGATCATGATCCTGGTATTTGTTGTACTTGGCGGTATCGGAAGCACAAGAGGTTCTATGATCGCAGCCGTTGTACTGACACTGCTTCCGGAGCTTCTGCGCGGACTGAATGACTACCGTATGCTGATCTATGCAATCGTTCTGATCGTGATGATGCTTCTGAACTGGAGCCCGAAAGCACTGGAAATGAGAGAACGTTATTCACCGAAGCGTCTGCTTGCAAAGAGAAAAGAAGCAAAGGAGGCGAAATAATATGGAGAACATGTTAGAGGTAAAGAATCTGAGCATTTCATTCGGAGGACTGCGTGCCGTATCCGAATTTGATATGAATATCGGAAAAGGTCAGCTCTATGGCCTGATCGGACCGAACGGTGCCGGAAAAACAACCATATTTAACTTGCTGACAGGTGTTTACAAACCGGATGAAGGTATTGTAAAATTAGATGGACAGGACATTACCGGAAAGAAGACCATTGATATCAACAAAGCAGGTATCGCCCGTACTTTCCAGAATATCCGCCTGTTCTCACAGATGTCCGTACTGGACAATGTAAAAGTAGGACTGCACAATCATCATCACTACAATACGCTCGAAGGGATTCTGCGTCTGCCGCATTACCGTAAGGTGGAAAAAGAGATGAATGAACGTGCGATGGAGCTTTTGAAAGTGTTCGACCTTGAGAAGGATGCCGAGTATCTGGCTTCTAACCTGCCATATGGACAGCAGAGAAAACTGGAGATCGCCAGAGCACTTGCAACTGATCCGAAGCTTCTGCTTCTGGATGAGCCGGCAGCCGGCATGAATCCGAACGAGACAAAAGAACTGATGGAAACGATCAGCTTTGTGCGTGATCATTTTAATATGACAATCCTTCTGATTGAACACGACATGAAACTGGTTTCCGGTATCTGTGAAGAGCTGACCGTACTGAATTTCGGAAAAGTACTGGCACAGGGACCGACTGCGGAAGTACTGAATGATCCGCAGGTTATCACAGCATATCTGGGAGAATAGGAGGAAATGGACTTATGGCAATGCTTGAGGTAAAAGATCTGAATGTATACTACGGTATGATTCAGGCGATCAAGGGGATTTCCTTTGAAGTAAATCAGGGAGAAGTCATCGCACTGATCGGTGCCAACGGAGCCGGAAAGACTACAACACTTCATGCAGTCACAGGGCTGACACCGGTGAAATCAGGCCATATTTTCTTCGAAGGAAAAGATATTACAAAAGTGCCGGCTCACAAGATCGTTTCTATGGGAATGGCACACGTTCCGGAAGGACGACGCGTATTTGCACAACTCAGTGTTTATCAGAACCTGAAAATGGGTGCTTATACACGAAAAGACAAAGACGAGATCAGGCAGACACTTGATATGGTATATGAGCATTTCCCGCGTCTGGAAGAACGTAAGAACCAGATGGCAGGTACGCTTTCCGGTGGTGAACAGCAGATGCTTGCAATGGGACGTGCACTGATGTCTCATCCGAAGATCATCCTTATGGATGAACCGTCTATGGGACTTTCACCGATTTTTGTAAATGAGATTTTCGAAATTATCAAGAAAGTCAGTGCAGCCGGCACGACCGTACTTCTGGTAGAGCAGAATGCAAAGAAAGCACTCTCCATCGCAGACAGAGCATATGTCCTGGAAACAGGCAAAATTATCTTACAGGGTGATGCAGACAAGCTGTTAAATGATGAGTCTGTTAAGAAAGCATACCTTGGAGAATAAAAGGGGGTTTGTGCTATGGGAAAACTGATCGTTACGATCGCAAGACAGTATGGAAGCGGTGGAAAAACCATCGGTCAGATGCTGGCAGAAAATCTGGGTGTAAACTGTTATAACAGAGAAATTCTGCGTATGGCATCCGATGACAGCGGAATCAAAGAAGAGCTGTTCAATCAGGCAGATGAAAAACTTCGCAATAATCCGCTCTTTGGAAATTCCACAAGAATCTACAAAGGCGGGCTGATCCAGCCAGATCATGGCGGATTTGTCTCCGCAGACAATCTCTTTAATTATCAGGCAAAAGTGATCAAAGAACTGGCAGAGAAAGAGTCCTGTGTATTTATCGGACGCTGTGCAGACTTTGTTCTCAAAGACCGCCCGGATGTGATGAGCGTCTTTATCCATGCACCGCAGGATTACTGCCTGGCACGTGGTATGGAACGCAACTCCATGACGGAAAAAGAGATGGAAAGATTTATAGCAAAGACAGACAAGTATCGAGGTGATTTCTATCATTATTATACCGGACGCACCTGGAACGATGCGAGAAATTACGATCTGTGTCTGGACAGCAGCAAGCTTGGATTTGACAAATGCGTAGAAGCAATCAAGGCATACGCAAAAGTAAGATTTGGCGAAGATATTTTTGAATAAGCGTCCAGCAATGCAGCAAGTATCAGGAGCAGATGTGAGATACTTGCATAAATAAAGCAAGAATGCGGCAGGGAGAGGAAACTTTCTCTGTCGTTTTTGTCTCTTAGCTGAAGAAAACTTTTTATAGCGATTCTGTCAGGTAAATGTCAGCAGAGTTGACCAGAATTGCATGCCAGATCTCATTTGCGTTCGACTTAAAAAGAAGCAGGCAACAAACAGGTGTGTTTGAGTCAAATTTATGTGGAGAGGATAATATGACACTACGAGAAGAAGCAGATAAAATCATAAAAGAAGCGATCACAAAAGTACTGCCGGATGAGGCAGTGAAACAGGCACTGAAAAACAGAAAACCAGTAAAAGGAAAACTTTACCTTGTGGCGGTTGGAAAAGCAGCCTGGCAGATGGCAAATGCAGCCGCAAACCTCCTGAATGGACAGATTGAGAAAGGGATTGTGATCACGAAATACGGACATATTCAGGGAGACATTCCGGGGATCGAATGTTTTGAAGCAGGACATCCGGTTCCGGATACAAATACCTTTGCGGCCACACAGAAAGTGATCGAGCTGACAGAAGAATTGCAGGCAGACGATCAGGTACTATTTCTGCTTTCCGGAGGCGGCTCCGCCCTTTTTGAAAAACCATTGATAAGTACAGAAGAATTATCGGATATAACAAAGCAGCTGCTTGCATGCGGGGCAGATATTGTAGAAATGAACACCATACGGAAAAGACTGTCCGCAGTCAAAGGCGGAAAATTTGCCGGACTCTGTGAACCGGCAGCCATATTTGCGATTGTACTGAGCGATATCGTCGGAGATCCGCTTGATATGATCGCATCCGGACCGGCATATGCAGACTCTTCGACCGCATCCGATGCAATCGCAATCGCAGAAAAATATCACTTAAAACTCAGCGAGAAGGCAAGAACATTACTGGAGATGAAAACAGCAAAAGCAGTAACAAATGTGGAAACCAGGATCACCGGAAGCGTCAGAAATCTGTGCCTGGCAGCAAAAGAAGCCTGCGAAAAACTTGGCTACGAAAGCATGATCCTCACAGATGCCCTGCAGTGTGAGGCAAAAGAAGCAGGAGCATTTTTAGCAGCGATCGCAAAAACACATCAAAATACAGACAAAAGCCTTGCTTTTATCGCGGGAGGCGAGACGATCGTCCACGTGACAGGAAAAGGACTCGGCGGACGCAACCAGGAGCTGGCACTTGCGGCGGCAGAAGGACTGGCTGCATGCAGAAATACTGCCATTTTCAGCGTCGGAAGCGACGGAACCGACGGACCGACCGATGCAGCCGGTGGCTATTGCGATGAAAATACAAAAAGAAAACTGCAGCTGGAAGGAATGGACGTTTATGAAGTGCTGAAAGAAAATGATGCCTACCATGCACTGAAAAAGACAGGAGGACTGATCATTACCGGAGCAACCGGGACAAATGTGAACGATGTGGCAGTGGTGCTGATACGGCGGAGATTCTTGTGATAATCAGCTTTTCACTCGGGAAGGCCCCCTTTTTGGTAACCTTCCGAAAACTGGAGTTCACACTTTCAATTGGGTTTGTCGGGGTATCGTCAAAAATAGTGTGTAAAATAATACAGCCATGATGAATCCGAACAGGAAATGCAGCGTGTCAGGAGATTGTTTTCGAATCATCATAGCGTCATATTTTACATATAAGTTTTCTTAATGCCCATCTTTTTGCCCTTCGGATAAGAAGCATCCCTCGCTCTAAAGAGCTCGGTCAATTTTTATTTTGCTACTTATTGCCAATCCATTGTTTTGCGATTTCGACATTTACTTGCAGTGCCGAAGCAATTTGCTCAACCGGAACGTGAAGTTCTGCAAAAGCAATAGCAGCATCCTTTTTTGCAGTATCAATGCCGCTATTAAATCCGTTATTAAATCCATCGCTGAATCCAGCAGCCACACCAGCTTCATACTCGGTTTTTCGTAATTTGCGTTCTTCCTCTTCTTTGTCGTATTCGAATATACTCATCGAGATCACCTCCGATTTATTTGCACGAAGAAATTCGGAAAGAATGTCGTTACGGATACATTCATCAACCGCCAGCTTAACTGCTTCGTTCAAATCCAATTCCTTCGCATACTTACGGACACAGTGTACATACTGCGCATATTCTCTTAAAGTCTGGCATTGTTCCATCAGCTCTTTATTAAGCCCTTCATTGATGTTTATTGTCAGCACTTCCAGCTCCAGTTTCGGTTCGCCGGACAGATTTTCGAAAGATTCTGACAAATGGTTTAACCAATGGTCTTTCTTTTTTTCAGTTCCATTATAAAATACAATAAACTGTGGTGCCGGGATTTTCAGCAGTGTGGAAGAGTAAAGCGATTTATGATCGACTAACTTCTGATATTCGCTGGAAATATAGAATAAATCCCGCAGCGGCATATTTGGGTTATAAGTAGACTGATGTTCATATAGAAACAAGTCAGTACCAATAATGAAAGCCAGATCATTTTTCATTCCCATATAAATAGCATTCTCCAATGTGACAATCTCAAGCATTTCAGGGTCATCGTAATGTGAACCGCTAACTGCATTATAAAGCGACAATAAATTTTGACGGTCAGAAAACAGCATACGAAATACCGTATCCTTGTAATTACGATTTGCAGTTGCTTGTTCTTTTTGAGCCATAGGCAGTACCTCCTTATGCAGGAGTGTACCAAAATGCGACAGCCATACGGTTTATACTCTTTTTCACAGTTTGAAACTCCTGCTTTTTAAATTGATTTGTTTGATTGAAAAGCATGAATTTCTGAAGTGTGAATTAGAAAATATAGATGGCAGGATGCCAAGAACGTTAAGAAATATGCTTTGAAAATATATTACCACATAGCTCTCATTATTTCAATATGTTTTAAAAAGATAATTAAAGTCAACATAAGCAATAAGATTCCAGCGACTGTATAGAAAAGCAGATACAAATTTTTACTTTGCAACATAGTATAGAAACAAAATACAGAAAGCAGCATTTTATGAATGATCAGAAGCTTGAAAATCTTCTAAATCTTGCACTGGATGCTACAGATGCAGAACGGGAAAAATCTTTAAACATGAATTTCGGGTATGACAGGCAGAATCGGATTTGGGAGCTGATCGTGCGATATCACGGTGATCTTTCCGGGGTTGGGGAGCGGACAAAAGAGATTATCCTGTTATCCGGCGGCTATGCGATCATTACGGCAGAAGAGAGCGAGATTGACTGGATTTCCTCGCAGCCGGAAGTCGAATACATCGAAAAGCCGAAAAGACTGTTTTTTTCAGCAGCACAGGGCAGAAGTGCCTCCTGTATCAATCCACTTCAGACCGGGGCATTTGATCTGAGAGGCCAGGGCGTTTTGGTGGCGGTGATCGATTCCGGCGTAGACTATTTTCATCCGGATTTCCGAAATGAGGATGGTACAACCAGAATCTTGTCACTTTGGGATCAGACAATCCAAAGACCAAAAAGAAATGATGCAATGGAGACAGATATAACAAGCAAAGGAGAAAATATATCGGAAGAAGGGACAGAAGACACAGGAAAAATCAAAGAAGGAACCGGCGAAGAAATCCGGGGTGTGGAATATACAAAAGAGCAGATCAATGAGGCACTTGCTGCCGGAAGCAGAGAAGCAGGATATCGCATCGTTCCATCCAGAGATCTGAGCGGACACGGAACGGAAGTACTCGGTATCGCAGCCGGAAATGGTCAGGCATCCGGCGGACAGTATCGTGGTGTGGCATCGAAGAGCGATATTCTGGTCGTGAAAATCGGAACAGCCGGTTCAGAGTTTGCCGGAACCGTAGAACTGATGCTGGCACTGGACTACGTGATCAGAAAAGCGATGGAACTTGGGAAGCCTGTTGCGATCAACCTGAGCTTTGGAAATGTATATGGCTCGCATGTGCCATATACCAGAGGCATTCTTGGATTAAACAGAAGTTAAAAAACAATCCTGCAGCTTAACAACAATTTAATGAAAATGGCAGAATCTGTCTGTTACAATACAAGTAACGAAAGCTTTCGAATCTGAAACGGAGAAAAGACTATGCAGATGAAAGAGGTCATAAGATCAAAGCGAAAAGAGTGCGGTTATACGCAAGAGCAGGTTACGTTCTTTCGAGAAAATAAGGTAGTGTAAAATAGTTTGTGTTTCTGGTAAAAAATGGCTCCTTTTTGGTAAGAA
>NZ_JBKVNQ010000048.1:0-20962 GCF_046967715.1 Hominisplanchenecus sp. | reverse complement strand
GCATCACTTCCTTTCAATATTATTCTATACTAATAACCTATAAAATTCAACAGTTGTTTATATACTTTTATAAGTTTTGTTAAGCTGTTCTTTACCTCCTACATTTAAAACTGCTTCCGGCACAGCTCTTTTACTTTATCCAGAACGCTATCCATCGTTGCTTTTTCAGACATCCAAGTTTGCATTCCAAGCTCATCTGCTGCCCGCTTCGTCTGTTTTCCGATGCATACTGCCCGGACAAGGGAAAAATCAAGCCCTTTGGCTGCCTGTGCGAACCCTCGCACGGTCGATGCACTGGTAAAGACCGCAAAATCAATCTTTCCCTGTTCAAATTCTGCCTTTTGATCGATCAGTTCTGAGCTTTCGTACAGAGTGCGGTAGGTTGGAACATCATCGATCTGCACATCCGGTACTTTCTGAAGTTCCAGTATCAGTTCCTGATTTGCAGTCTCTGCCCGCGGTATCAAAATCCGCTCTCCCCCCGTGCAGGCCCGGGCAAGGCTGGATCCCAGATGTTCTCCGTCAAAAATTTCCGGTTTTAAATCTGCCAGAATACCATGCTTTTTCAGTTCCTTTTCAGAACCGCTTCCTATAACAGCAAATTTCGCCGCCGCAAGTTTGCGGATATCCGCTTCATGTTCTGCCAGTTTTTCAAAAAAGACTCTCACTCCGGTCGGGCTGGTAAATACGATCCAGTCATAACTTTGAATAGCTTCCATACTTTGCTTCAGTTTTTGATTTTCTGAAATCGCTTCTGTTTTGATCGCCGGAAGTTCCAGCACTTCTGCCCCTTCTCTTCGAAGCTTTTCCGCCATTTGGGAAATCAGTTCTTTTGGTCTTGTGACCAGGATTTTACGTCCTGCAAGCGGCAGTGCTTCATGCCATGCAAATCTATCGGCCAGAGCACATACTTCGCCAACCACGATGATGGCCGGTGTCTGAATCCCCTGCTTTTGTACCTCTTCCGGCAGTGTTGAAACGGTTGCACTGATCCGTTTCTGTCCTGCCGTGGTTCCCTGCTGCAAAATGGCAGCAGGCATATCTGCACGCATACCCGCCTTTAAAAGTCCATCGCAGATATCTGCAAGTGCCGTCACTCCCATCAGAAAAACCAGGGTTCCCTTTGTCCTTACCAGTGCCTCAAAATCAATATCATAGGTATCGCCTTTTTTCTTATGCCCGGTAATGATATGTACCGAAGAGCAGAAATCCCGGTGCGTGACCGGAATCCCGTTGTAGGCAGGGACTGCAATCGCAGAAGTCACACCCGGTACAACCTCATACGGTATCTGATGTGCCTTTAAAAGCTCCAGTTCCTCCCCGCCTCTGCCAAACAGAAACGGATCGCCGCCTTTTAACCGCACAACCCTCTTGCCTTCCAGTGCTTTTTTCACAAGGATTTTGTTGATCTCTTCCTGCGGCATCAGATGATGGCTTGCCCGCTTGCCGACATTGATCTTTTCGGCATCCTCCGGGATCATACTTAAAATAGCCTGACCTGCCAGTGCATCATAAACAACAACTTCTGCCTTCTGAAGCACACGCTTTCCTTTCAACGTAAACAACCCCGGATCGGAAGGACCTGCTCCTACCAGCCAGACTTTTCCCGGTTTTATATCATCTTCTTTTACAGCAGTGCAGCTTTGTGCATGACATTCTTTTTTCAGCCCTTCTGCGAGCAACATGCCCATTGTTTCGGCATCTTCCGGATTTCCTTCGATCTGACCTTTTTTATATATTCCGGTTGCTTCCTGGTAATACAGGCCACGTAGCAGAAGTTTTCCGTTTTTCATTTCTGCATAGGCAGCGATCGGTGAACTGCACCCGCCATTTAAATATTTTACAAAAGCCCGCTCTGCTGCCTGTGCTGTCTGTGCCGCCGGATCGTTATAGGCTTTCAGAAAAGCATAATCTTCTCCTTTTCTTCCCTGAACCGCCAGAATCCCCTGCCCTGCTGCCGGAATGATCTCATCCGGCTCAAAATAGCGATAAATGCGGTTTTCTAGATCAAGCCGCTTTAAACCTGCTGCTGCCAGGATCAGTGCTCCGTATGCTCCTGACTGAAGTTTCTGCAGCCTGGTCTGGATATTTCCTCTCACCGGAAGAAAGGTTACATCCGGATACAACTCTTTAAGCTGCAGCATCCGTCTCTGGCTGGAACATCCGACCGGAAGCGTTCTGTCCCATTTTTCTGCTCCTTCCGGAAGCACCAACACATCTCTTGGATCCTCTCTTTTGGAAAATGCAAGCAGCGGCAGCTCTTCGGAAAGTTCCATCGGCATATCTTTCAGACTGTGTACGGAAAGATCGCTGCATCCATCCCGAAGTGCTTTATCCAGTTCCTTCACAAACAGACCTTTGCCGCCTATTTTGTCCAGCGTGCGATCCAGGATTTTGTCACCGGTCGTTTTCATGGTCAGGATTTCTACCTGACATCCCGGTTTCTTCTCTCTGATAAAATCCCGGACCATCTCACTTTGGATCACCGCCAGACGGCTTCCTCTGCTTCCTATGACAATGTTATGCTCTGTCATATTTTTATTCTCCTTTTTCATTAAAGTCAAACGCATTTGAAACCTGGCACGCATAAATCTCTTCCAGTCCATCTATGCACTCCCGAAATGCTGCATCGCTGATCCGTCCTCGCAGTTCAAAAAGCATTTTGTTGGTCACTTTCTGTGCCGCTCGATGGATCTGTTTTTCCAGTGTTTCTTTTTCAAATACTTCCATTGGAAGCTGATGCAGGATTTTATACAGACGCAGATCCAAATCTGTCGCAACTTCTTCTTTGATCTTTCCGATACGCGGTATCACATCAAGGCATCGATACCAGTTGCAAAATTCTTCCATCTGCTCTTTCAGAATGGATTCTGCCTCTCTGATTCCAGCTTTCATTTTCTCGCTCAAAACATCGACTTTGAAATAGTCGATATCATAAAAACGGATGTACATCAGTTTCTGCACCTCCGGATCAATATCACGCGGCACCGCCAGATCTACAAGGATCAGTTCATGATCCAGATCAACTGCCTGAAGTCCTTCTTTTGTGAGCGTATAATTCGGGCTTGCCGTGGCACTGACTACAAAATCACAGGAACTGATCAGGCCCATGCGTTTTCCATAGTCAATACGCCTGCAGCCCGGCGGGATCTGCACGACACCACTGCGGTACTGCCGCACCGTAACGGTCACATCCGCACCTTCCTGCTGCAGAACGGTTGCGGCAAGTTTTCCCATCTCCCCGTTTCCGATGACCATACATTTTTTGCCTTTTACTTCCAGACCTTCCTGTCGAAGTGTCTGAAGTGCCCGGTGGATCACCGAATGATTGCCTGTGGAAAACGTCACATTTGTCCGCACTTTCTTGCCGGCAGTCACCGCCATGCGAAACAACACTTCCAGCACATTGTCCGCCGCATAATGCTCTCTTGCCGTCACAAGTGCTCCCTTTACCTGTGTCAGAATCTGATCTTCTCCTAAGATCCTGGATTCTAGTCCGCAGGCAAGACGGAACAGATGCTGCACGGCATCTTCTTCTTTTCGCTCCGTAAAATATTTCTGATACTCATCGTTATGGATTGCCCGTATCTTACACAGAAGTTCATAAAGGGCGATCACACACCCCTCTTCCGTGCTGACCCAGAGTTCCATACGGTTACAGGTCGATAACAGGACACAGCCACAGATTCCTTTTTCCTGTTTTATGATCTCCAGTGCTTCCACTGTCTTTTTTTGGGTAAATGAAAAAATCGTCCGGATATCAATCGCAGCTACGCTGTGATCGATCCCTATCATTTGTATTGCCATAACGTTCTTCCTTTGAAAAATAGATTCTGTAAATATCCTGTCAATCATAGCACAATTCCCGACAAAAATCTACTTCCGGAATTGACTTTTGAGATAGCGGATGTTACACTTCTTTTACTCATACGATTTCGTTTTTTGATCTGCAGTTACTGCACAGTCTCAGAAAACTTTTCTGCTGTGCTCAAAAAGAAAGGATTTATCAGATTTATGTGTACGAATCAATCACCAACAACCAAAGCGATCCTCGTTGTAAGCTTTGGCACCAGTTATCACGATACAAGAGAAAAAACCATTGACTGTATTGAACAGGATATCGCACAGACATTTCCTCATCACCATATTTACCGTGCCTGGACCAGCAAAATGATCCTTAAAAAGCTGAAACAGCGTGACGGTATACACATCGATAATGTACGAGAAGCCATGGAACGTATGCAGCGTGACGGCATTACCGATGTGACAGTTCAGCCAACCCATGTGATCAACGGCATTGAGAACGATCTTATGAAAGAGGATGTTCTCGCTTTTTCAGATTCCTTTTCCAAGATCACTTTCGGTGTCCCGCTGCTTACTTCCGAGCAGGACAGCCGTGAAGTCGTCAAGGTTCTGACTGATGCTTTTGGCGGCATCCCAAAAGACGAGGCACTTGTTTTCATGGGACATGGAACACCGCATTATGCCAATGCGATCTATGCAGCACTGGACTACACCTTTAAAGATCTTGGTTACCACAATCTTTTTATGGGAACTGTAGAAGCTTACCCGTCCATGGACTCCCTGCTGCGTCTGGTCGGCAGTCTGAAGCCGTCCCGCGTCCATCTGGCTCCGTTTATGATCGTTGCCGGTGACCATGCACGCAATGACCTGGCAGGAGACGATGCTGATTCCTGGAAATCCCAGTTTGAGCAGGCCGGTTATCCGGTTCTCTGTCATTTAAAAGGTCTTGGTGAATACGAAGGAATCCGCCAAATTTTCCTGCGGCATATCCGCGAAGCACAGTAAAGGAGTTTTTTATGCATATGCATCATCATAACACCGGAGGTATTGCTATTGATTCTTATGCCTGTAATTCCAGGCTTCGGCATATCAGTGCGGGATTCAAAGCTGGATTTTCCATGCTTCTGCTTCTGTTCTGTATTTTTGCAGACCATCCGGTTATCTCTGTTTTGTTGATCTTATTTGCTGCTTCCGTCACGGTTTTTCTTGGCGGTATTCCTTTGCATGATTATCTTTCCGTGCTCGGGATTCCCGTTTTTTTTGTGCTACTTGGCGGCATCGCCATCGCTGTCGATCTCTCTTTACAGCCGACTGGCGATTTTTACCTGAATCTGTTTTTTTGTTACCTTTGTGTCACGTATGCCGGCATTCTGAAAGCGTTTTTTCTGATGCTGAAAGTGTTCGGTGCCGTAAGCTGCATGTTCCTAATGACACTTTCCACACCGTCACACGAACTTTTCTCGGTTCTCCATAAGATTCACTGCCCTTCTCTTTTTACAGAACTGATGCATATGATCTACCGCTACATTTTTATTCTGCTGGAGGTACAACATAATATGCAGATTTCCGCGGAAGCAAGGCTTGGATTCTGCGATTTCAGAACCTCCTGTTATTCTTTCGGGCAGATTGCAGCCAATCTTTTTATCGTTGCACTGAAAAAAGCGAATGCCTATTATGATGCAATGGAAGCACGCTGCTATGATGGAACACTTTGTTTTCTGGAAGAGAAAAAGAAACTGCCCCTTCCGTACATCATAGCTTCCGGAACCTTTTTTCTGTTTCTTGTTGTTCTTTGGCTTTTCATAAGATGAATTTAAGATAGGAGATAATATGAAAGAATCCATTCTTGAAGTAAAAAATCTGCATTTTGCGTATGACGAACACCATACGGTTTTAGATGGGATCAGTCTTTCTGTCTTTGCAGGTGAGCGTATCGCCATACTTGGTTCCAACGGAGCCGGAAAATCTACATTTTTTCTGAACCTAAACGGAGTGCTCACTCCAGCCGAAGGCGAAATTTCATACCGCGGTACAAAAATCACCAGAAAAACACTGAAAAAACTGCGTCAGCATATCGGTATTGTCTTTCAAGATGCCGATAATCAGATCATTGCTTCTTCCGTTCTCGCTGAAGTCTCTTTTGGTCCTATGAACCTGAAGCTGCCTCGTTCGGAAGTCGAAGAACGTGTAAATACTGCGTTAAATTATATGAACATCTCACAATTTAAAGACCGCCCTCCCCATTATCTGAGCGGAGGCGAGAAAAAACGGGTATCGATTGCAGACATTATTGCCATGAAATCCGAAATTATTATTTTTGATGAACCAACTGCATCTTTAGATCCTCTGAATGCTGCCATGCTTGAAGAAGTCCTTGAAAAGTTAAGCCGAGAAGGAAAGACACTTCTGCTCTCCACGCACGACGTGGATTTTGCCTACCGCTTTGCAGACCGTATTCTTGTTTTTGACAACGGCCGCATACTTGCCGACGGCACGCCGCTTGAAGTTTTTAAGAATATTTCTGTCTTAAAACAGGCTAATCTGAAACGCCCGCTTTTGCTGGATGTCTGCGAAGATCTGGCTGCACATGGACTTTTTCCGAAAGGATCTTTTTATCCCAGGGATTTTTCAGAATTTCATACATATCTTGCACAGAGAAATTCTTTTTAATAAAAACTGCCGCACAGTTTGAATCCGTACGGCAGTTTTGTTTTCTTATTTTTTTTCTTCCTCTTTATCTTCCCATTTCTTCCGTTCATAAAATCTTCCCATCAGAAATGCGATCACACCAACTCCGATCCCGGTCTGTACACAGAAGATCAGACTTTCAATTTCTCCAGGCAGTTCACTTCCTGTAAGACTTTCTATAACCGGAGTAAACCATGGTTCATAAGCTTCTCCTTTGATTTCTTCTACCATAACACTGCCCGCATCATCGGAACCGCCAAATTCTGCTCCTTTTTTTGCAAAGAACGGAACAACTGCGAGCAGCACAGCTACAACTAACAGAAGAAGGATTGTTTTTTTATTCTTCGCACTCATTCTTTTTCCTCCTCGATCTCAAAATCAATCGCTTTTAGTTCACTTTTTGCAAAACTCTCCAGTGCGATCACAACAACAACGGTAAGAATTCCTTCGATCACTGCCAGCGGAAGCTGTGTCGGTGCAAATATACCGAGAAATTTTACAGCAGATGCTGTTACCCCACCCTGTGCAGACGGATAGGCAAGTGCAAGCTGCACACTGGTTACGCAATAGGTAAACAGATCTCCAAGTGATGCGGCAAGAAAAACCGTGATACGGCGGTTGATCCTGGTTTTTGAAAGTCCCTTATAAATCAGCCAGGACAGGATCGGACCTGCAATCGCCATGGAAAAACAGTTTGCTCCAAGTGTTGTCAGTCCACCATGGGCGAGCAACACTGCCTGGAAGATCAGAACAATGATTCCAAGTACACTCACTGCACATGGTCCAAACAGGATTGCACCAAGACCGGTTCCTGTCATATGGGAACAGCTTCCGGTCACAGAAGGGATTTTCAGGGATGACAGCACAAATACAAAAGCTCCTGCCATTGCGATCAGTGTAATGGATCTGCGGTTTTCCTGCACTCTCCTGTTCAGCGATCGAAATCCAAATACTAAAAACGGCAAACAGACAATGCCCCACGCAATACAAAATGCCGGAGGCAGATATCCTTCCATAATATGCATGGCATTTGCTGTCGGTGCCACAGCCAGAATAGCTGCCGCTGCATAAACAGCCTTTGCAAGCCACGATATCTTCTGATTTTTCATTTTTTCTGTGTTATTTTTTCTTTGCTTCTTCATTTTGTTTTCCTGTTCCTTTTCTTTTTTCTTAAAAAACGTCTGCAAATGACTCTGTCACATATTATAAAGCAGTGCATTACAGATGCAGGCTGCGATGTTGCTGCCTCCTTTGCGTCCTCTTGCTACAATATACGGCACATCTGCCTGCATGATCAGTTCTTTTGACTGTACGACGTTGACAAAGCCGACCGGAACACCGATCACAAGTTCTGGTTTTAACTTTTTCTCTTCGATCAGCTCATAAAGCCGGATCAGGGCAGTCGGTGCATTGCCGATTGCAAAAATCAGCGGTCTGTTCATGGCTGCCGCCTTGTCCATACAGGCAGTTGCTCTTGTCGTCCCGTTTTTCTTTGCTGTCTCTGCCACATCTTCATCTGACATAAAGCAGAAGACTTCTCCGCCGTATGCTGCCAGTTTTTTCTTATTGATTCCGGATTTTGCCATCTGCGTATCGGTCACAATGCAGGCTCCGTTTCGGATCGCTTCTTTTGCTTTTTCAACAACACCTTCGGAAAAACAGAGATTATCTGCATAATCAAAATCTGCACTAGTGTGAATGCAGCGTTTGATGATCGGTTCTTGTTCTTCCGGAAAGGTTCTCTCCCCAAGTTCTTCTGTGATCAGTTCAAAACTGCGTTTTTCAATTTCCCGCGGAAGTACATTTTCCAGTTCAATCTTCATCATCTGTCCCCTCTTCCATAATTTCATAAATACGCGAAATATCCATATGTTTGCGAAGTGCATCTGCAAGAATATTGTACTGGATTTCTTTGAATTTTGCAAAATCCACGCCTGCGATCTGTGTCATATCCAGTCCTTTGGCTTCTCCGATGGCTGTTACGATCGCTTTTACTACTTCTTCTTTTTCAAAAATTCCATGTACATATGTTCCATAAACATTTCCATGACAGACGCCATCTGCTTTTGCCGCACCTTTCTCTTCTCCGGCAAAGCTTGTGATTTCTGTAAAAGCAGCTGTCTGTTCTCCCAATGTCGTGCTGCCCATATGGATTTCATAACCTTCCATTTCCATATCACTTAGATTTTGCAATATTCCGCCAACCTTTTTGAATCTTCCGGTTACTCTTGTCCTGGTCTTTTTCTCGGTAAATACCGTGTCCGTATCCAAAAGCCCGATGCCTTTCATCTCACCTCCGGCCTCCACGCCATGCGGATCTTTTAAGGTTTTTCCAAGCATCTGATAACCACCGCAGATCCCGAAAATGATCTTTCCCTCTGCCGTCGCTTTGCAGATGGCATTTTCCAGTCCGCTCTGCCTCAGCCATTTTAAATCTTCCATGGTATTTTTTGTTCCCGGAAGCAGGATCATATCCGGATTTTTCAGTTCGGAAACGGAAGTCACATAACGCAGTGAGACACCCTCCATGCTTTCAAACGGATTGAAATCGGTAAAATTGGAAATCCGCGGGAGGCGGATCACTGCAAGATCGATCGCAGCCACTTCCTGGTTCCCGCAGAAACGTTCGGTCAGGCTGTCCTCGTCCTCCACTTCAATGTGCAGATACGGCGTAACTCCGACTACCGGAATCCCCACACGCTCTTCCAGCATTTCAATGCCCGGATCGAGAATGCTTTTATCCCCGCGAAATTTGTTGATAATAAGACCTTTGATGCGAGCACGCTCTTCTTTTTCAAGCAACTCCACCGTTCCGACCAGCTGTGCAAATACGCCGCCGCGATCAATATCTCCGACCAGAAGCACCGGTGCATGTGCCATCTTTGCCATGCCCATATTTACAATGTCCTCGGATTTCAGGTTGATTTCTGCCGGACTTCCCGCACCTTCGATCACAATGATATCGTATTCTTCTGATAACTTATGAAAAGCCTTCAGGATATCTGGCACCAGTTTCTTTTTATAACGGAAATAATCTCTCGCACTCATCGTCCCAAGCACTTCTCCGTTTACGATCACCTGCGATCCGACATCGTTTGTCGGTTTTAAAAGAATCGGATTCATATAAACACTTGGTTTGATGCCGGCTGCCTCTGCCTGCATGACCTGTGCACGCCCCATCTCCAGACCTTCTTCGGTGATAAAGGAGTTCAGTGCCATATTTTGTGATTTAAAAGGAGCTACTTTGTAGCCATCCTGTGCAAAAATGCGGCAAAGCCCGGCTGCCAGCAGACTTTTTCCTGCATTTGACATCGTTCCTTGTACCATGATTACTTTCGCCATCCGTATATCGCCCCACTTTCTTTTTGTTTCTCCCGGATAATATCCTGAAATATTTTAATCAGCTGATCGTTCTCTTCTCTTGTCCGCACTGCAATGCGGAAATACCCTTTTGAAAGCCCCCGGTAATTGCTGCAGTCGCGGATCAGAAGCCCTCTTTTTTGGCACTGCTCTTCCAGATCTTCCGGGCCTTTGAAAAACAGATAATTTGCCTGAGAATCAAATGTCTCCATCTCCAGAAGATGCAGTGCCCTTGCCAGGTATTTGCGTTCTTCCCGAATCAGCCAGCGTGTATTATGTACGTAAGTATCTTCCGAAAGTGCCGCAATGCCTGCCTCCTGTGCCGGTATGGAAACGCTCCATGGCTGTATGACATCCCGGATTTTTTCCATAAGATCTGCATCTGCACTTAAACCATAGCCAAGACGCAGCCCCGGTATGGCATAAATTTTCGTAAAGGCATCCACAAGAAACAGATGCGGAAAACGCTCCAGAAACGTTCGCATGCTGTAACTGTCGGTGCCATCAGAAATTCGTGGAAACATTCATCCAGCAGAAAATGTATCCCATACTTTTCACATTTCTCTGCGATCCGCACCAGAAGCGGCTGCTGTATCAGAACACCGGTAGGATTGTTTGGATTGCACAAAATAATCATATCCAGATCATCTGAAAGTGCTTCCAGATAAGCAAGATCCAGTGCATAGCCCTTCTCTTCCCCCAAAGGATAATAAAAAATCTCGCATCCGACTGCCGAAAGTGCAGCCTCATACTCCGCAAATCCCGGCTCCAGAAGCAGTGCTTTTTTCGGTTTTAAGGCCGCTGCAAAAGCATAGAGCAGCTCAGACGCACCATTTGTACAGATCACCTGCTCTTCTTTTACATATTCATGTTCTGCGATCGCATGGCAGAGCTTCCGGCACTGTACATCCGGATAATTTACAATCTGTTCCATGCTCCGATAAACCGCCTCAATTACAGAAGAGGGCGGTCCGAGTGGATTGATATTTGCGGAATAATCCAGAGTGCAGGCCTCTGAATAAATATCTCCGCCATGTTTGTGACGCTTGTTGTTCATGGTATGTTCCCTTCCTGGCATCATAACAATGTGAGTATGTTAAAGCTGCAATAAAGAAGCATAACAACGATAAGAAGCAGCCCTGCAGACGCATACATCAGCCTGTTTGCTCTTCTGATATCCTCACATTCCACGGGACGCAGTGCATCTCCGATCGTTTTCTTTTTATATAAAGTTCCAAAATACCAGGCATCTCCGGCAAGCTGCACGCCGAGTGCCCCTGCCATGGCTGCCTCCGTCTGTGCCGAATTCGGGCTGGCATGGTTATAGCGGTCTCGTTTGAAGATCTTCCAGGCATTTTTTGCTGACAGACCGGTAAGTCCTGCTGCCGCCACCATAAAAAGAGCAGACAGTCTTGCCGGAATGTAATTGAGTACATCGTCCACCTTTGCTGCAAAACGACCGAAATACAGATATTTCTCATTCTTATATCCGACCATAGAATCCATCGTGTTGACTGCCTTATAAAAAGCTCCGAGTACAGGCCCGCCAACTGCCAGATACAGAAGCGGTGCCATCACTCCATCTGAGGCATTTTCTGCCACTGTCTCTACTGCTGCTTTTGTTACACCTTCTGCCGTCAGCTGATCCGTATCTCTGCCAACAATCATGGAAACAGCACGGCGTGCTGCCTTTAAATCTTCTTTTTTCAGTTCTCTATAAACCTTCATACTCTCATCTTTCAGAGATTTTGCCGCCAGCATCCAGTAGCAGAACAATGCCATCACAGCCAGATGCAGATACGGATGGATTTTTCCGGCCAGATACAGCACAGCTGCCACCGCTCCGGCTGTTACGCTGCAGACGATCACTGACAGAAATACACCGGCTGTTTTTTCGCCCTGTCCTGTCTTTGGAAAAACCGCCCGAAGCCCTTTTTCCGTAACGGAGATCAGATTGCCGACCAGCCGGATCGGATGATAAAAGCAGTGCGGATCACCGATCAACAGATCAAGAAACACACCGAGCAAAAGTGCCATCATCCCTTCTCTTCCATATATCATGATACTTTTTCCCTTTCCAGTTTTTTTGCCATACAATTTTCCAGGAACCGAAATGCGAACATCGGATTGGAATAATAATATAGGTGCGGAAATCCCATCAGACTGCCATCTTTTGCATAACTGCAGCTCCAGCTTCTTTTCCCGGCCGGTTTTTTTGCCAGACAGGCACTTCCCGGATCGGTGCTGTCAAAATAGTGGAATTCATGGGCACGCACCGGAAATCCCTGCTGCCATATGTTTCTTGCCTCTGCCTGTTCTTCGTTCAGATCCAGTGTGATATATCCAAATCTTCCCAGCTTTTCGGTGCGGTACGCAACTGCGTTTATCACGCCTGCCATCGGATATGTCTTTCCTTCCATGTCCTGCATTTCCTGATGAAGGTACATAAAACCGCCGCACTCTGCCAGGATCGGAATCGCTTTTTTTTCACAGGAGCGGATCGATGCAAGCATTTCGCTGTTTTCGGAAAGCCCTGCTGCAAACAATTCCGGATAACCTCCCGGCAACAAAAGTCCATCTGCGTTTTCCGGCACTTTCGCATTATGGAGCGGCGAAAAGAATGTGATCTCTGCCCCCAGTTCTTCCAAAAGCTTCAGGTTGTCTTCATACAGAAAGCAGAATGCCTCATCTTTTGCCACTGCGATCTGTGGTCTCTGAGTGCGTATCTTCTGAACGTGCGGATCTGCAAAAAGCTGTTTCAGGGATTTCGGCATATCGTCCTCCATCTCTTTCGCACCTTCCGCCATCTGCAAAATGCTTTCAATATCCAGCGTTTTCTCCAGAATATCCGCCAGACGCTGCATCTGCTCTCTTAAATCGCTGATCTCGTCCGGGAGTACCAGCCCGAGATGACGACTCTCCAGATGCCAGTCTGCAATTTTCGGGACATATCCAAACACACAGATTCCCAGTTCCGATTCGATCTTCGGTGTCAGCATGCGGCAGGTCATCTCAGAAGTCTGATTTAAGATCACGCCTTTTATTTTACTGTCTTTCTGATAATCCAGAAAGCCTTTGATCTGGGCAAGGATGGACAGGCTCATGCCTTTGGCATTGACGATCAGAATGACCGGCGTGTCGGTGACCCTGGCAAGATCATAGGAACTTGCCTTTGTGCGGATGCCGCCAAGTCCGTCGTAATAGCCCATCACACCCTCGATCACGGAAAGATCGGTCTGCTGTGCCGTTTTTGCAAACAGACAGCGTGTCATCTCTTCTCCGGTAAAAAAAGTATCCAGATTCCTGGAGATGGTACCGAGCACTTTTGTGTGAAACATCGGATCAATGTAATCCGGTCCGCATTTAAAGGAAGAGACACGATATCCTCTGTTTTTTAATATTTGCAATATCCCGCAGGTGATCATCGTCTTTCCGCTTCCGCTTGACGGTGCTGCAAGCATAAATCTTGGCTGTTTCATGCTGTTTCACCTCCTGTGCAGGAGAAAATATAAACCGGATTCTGCCCCATCATCATCTCATAAGAGCCCAGTTTCTTTCCCTTTGCCACCGATACCTGTGCGATATCCACATCGGTAAACGCCATGCTCTTCAGGCACTGCATCGCTTCTGCTACCGTCTCCAGGGCAATCGCATTGATGACAACACGCACCCTTGGGTTCTGTTCCAGCAAAACTTCCAGGATTTCTTTTAAATTTCCAGAAGAACCTCCTATAAAAGCATGTGTCGGTGCCGGCAGCCCCTCTAATGCCTCCGGAGCCAATCCTTTGATGATCTCAAGATTGTCTGTTCCGAATTTTCGTTTATTCTGCTCCAGCAGATCAATGGCTTCGTCTTTCTTTTCAATCGCATAGACAACGCCGTCTTTTGCAAGACTTGCCGCCTCAATGGAAACCGAACCGGTTCCGGCTCCGACATCCCAGACAACAGCATCTTTGTGCAGTCTTAATTTTGACAGCGAAATGCTCCGCACTTCGCTTTTTGTCATCGGGACTTTCCCACGCAGAAACAGATCGTCATCCAGTCCGTGACCAATGCGTTTTTTCACATCCGGATTGCAGATCAAAAGCACACTAAGCGGTGCAAAATCCTCTTTCATAAGGCTTTCTGCTGTTCCCTGTACGATCCGCTCCTGTTCATAGGACAGATCAGTCCCGACTGCAACCTTCACATCGCCAAGACCATATTCTTTCAGTTTACAGCAGATTTTGGGAATTCCGTCTTTTTCACCACATAATACAAATACTTTCTCATGATATTTGACTGCATCGATCAGATTCTGTTTTCTGCCATGCAGGCTCAAAAGATGGACATCCTCCCAGGAAACGCCCAGTTTTCCGCAGAAATAGACCACCGAAGAAATGCCGCTGACCGGGTAAATTTCCATCTGTTCCAGTCCTTCCGTGCGTTCAATCGCATCGTACAGTTTTTTTGCTCCGCTGTAAAAACCGATATCTCCGGATAAGAGTACCGCTGCCGTCTCATACTGCGGATGTTCTGCCAGATAAGCGGCAATCTCGTACGGTTTATAAGATTCAAAGACTGCCTTTCCTTCTGTTTTCACAGATTGCAGCATTCTTCTGGCACCGATCAGAAGATCCGCCGACTGACAGATCTGTTCTGCCTCCACGGTGCGGTTCTTTTCATTTCCCATGCCAATCCCGACCAGATACAGCTGTCGTTTCGGACAAATGCCAAGCCGTTTGCCAAGAAGGCTTCGGATCTGTCCTTCATCACATATTGCATATAAATTTTCTTCCTTTTGATCTTCCGCAATTTCTTCGGATCGCTCCCCCGGTCGTTTTATGACGACCAGCTTTGCTCCTGCTTTTTTTGCCGCACGCAACTTTTCCAGAAAACCTCCGGCTTTTCCGGATTCTTTTGTCACCATCCATGAAGCCTGTGCCTGCCTGAGCATCGCCACATTCAGATCTTCCGTAAACGGTCCCTGCATACAGATCAGATTCTTCCCGGAAAATCCCAGCATGGCACACTCCGATACTGCCTCCGGGGTGGAAAGCACTCTTGCCACCACCCGGTCCTGATAATCCGGGATCACCTGATAGGCAGAAAGCTCTTTGCTTCCGGTCGCCGCAAAGATCCGCCCCTCTTTTTTTGCAAGAAAAGCTGCCGCTTCTGCCACGCTTGCAACTTCTGTGACATCCTCCATCTCCTGTTTCCAGGAAGCGTCCGTCTCTTTTCTCGCAAGACGGATGTACTCTGTTCCCGTCCGGCTGCATGCCCTGCGGATATTTTGAGATACGATCACCGCATACGGATGCGTCGCATCTATGACCAGCGTGATCTGCTGCTTTTGGATCTGCTGCTCCATCTCTGTTTCGTCCAGTCTTCCGGCGTGGACATGAAGATACTTCCCTTCTTCTAAGAGCGTCTCTCCATACTGCGTTGCCACACAAACTTCCGTCGGTATCTGATTTTTCTCCAGAAATTCTGCCAGATTTCGCCCTTCTGTCGTCCCGGCAAACAATAAAATCTTATCCATGGATATAACCTCTTGGTGTGACCATTTTCCCATTCAGCATTTTGGTCTGAGAATTTCCGATATAAACCGTTGTAAACATATCCACCCTGGTATCCCGCAGCTCTTTTAACGTCATCACACGAAACGTTTCTCCCTCACGCCCGATATTGGAAACCGTTCCGCACACGGTATCCGGATCTTTGCTTCTCATCATCAGATCACAGGCCTTCTGCAGATAGTCGTGACGTTTTTTGCTGGATGGATTGTAAAGGCAAATCACAAAATCCGCTTCGCTTGCACAGAGCAAACGTTTTTCAATCTTTTCCCACGGTGTCAGCAGATCACTTAAACTGATCACTGCGAAATCGTGGATCAATGGTGCTCCAAGCACAGCTGCCCCGCCATTTGCCGCCGTCACACCCGGGATCACTTCCACTTCCACATGCGGATACTCCTGACCGATCTCCAGCATCAGACCGGACATGCCATAGACTCCGGCATCGCCGCTGCAGATCATCGCAACGGTATAACCTTTGTTTGCTTCTTCAAATGCCAGACGGCAGCGTTCGATCTCTTTTTTCATCGGCGTTGTCAGGAAACGTTTGTTTGCAAAATGTTCCTTTACAAGCTCCACATAAACGGTATAGCCCACGATCACATCACACCTGCGAAGTGCTTCTGCCGCCCGCATCGTCATCTGCTCATAAGCTCCTGGTCCAATTCCTACCACATATATCTTATTATCCAAAATCCACACTCCAATCTTTGAGAGCCAGTGCGACGGTCACGCCGTTTGCCGCCCGCTTTTTCAGAAGCAGCTCTGCACCGCCTCCTGCAAGAATGGCACTTCGTTCACAGACACAGTCCACACCGGTTGTCTCTTTTACAAATGCTGATGCCGTGAAATCTCCTTCGAGATCCATCAGTTCTTCTTTCGTATAAGTACAAAATGGAATCGCATGCTTTTCACAGAACGCAAGGATTCCCGCTTCTTCTTTTTTCAGATCAATGCTGGCTGCCGCAAAAATGCTGTGTATCGACACATGACAGCTTTGCAGTGCTTTTAAAACTTCCTGCTCGACCGTCTCCTGCGGTGTACCTTTTTTGCAGCCGATCCCAAGGCTTACGATCCGTGGGATCAGGTGCAACGTCACGGCAAACGGGTTCTTTTCTTCGTTCAAGGAAAGCACCATACCGCAGTTTCCCTCAAATCGCTCTCCATCCGCAAGTCTTTGCAGTTCGCATGGGATTTCGCCTGTCACCGGAAATTCACTGAAAAATCCGACCGGCTCTTCATCGAGCACCGCCGCAGAAACTGCTTTTGCCGCTTTCAGATCTGAGATCCACAGATTCTGCTTTTTTGCAAACACATCGACCGCAAAACGTCCGTTGATATCGGTTGCTGTCGTAATGACCGGAATCGCACCGGTCAGATTTGCGAGCACCGCTGTCAGCTCATTTGCCCCGCCCAGATGCCCGGAAAGCAGGGAAATCGCAAAAATCCCCCACACATCGAGAACAACCACGGCCGGATCTTTGTCTTTTCCCTGAAGATAAGGTGCTATGCTCCGCACCGCAATGCCGCACGCACCGATAAAAAGCAAAGCATCCATGCTTTGGAACATTTTTTCTGTCCACGCTTTTGCGGAAACCTTCAGTGGAAACAGATGATATTTTCCTGCATATTTTTCCGCTGCATAGGACTCGCATACATATCCGGAACGCTCCAGCATTTCCCGCAGCCGCTCATTTAACTGACTGCCATGCTCCGTAAAACTGACGATCCCAAGTTTCTGTCCCATTTTCCTGTCATCTCTCTTTCGTTGCCTGACGAAATTCTGTTGTAAAGGCCGGATTGTAAAGCTCCGAACGTTCATAATGGCTGTGCGTTACCGCATCTCCGATGATCATCAGTGCAGTCTTCGTGATGTTGTTTTCTTCTGCTGCCTTTGCTAATGTTCCTACGGTGCAGATCACCGCTTTCTCATCTTCCCAGGTTGCTTTATAGACAATCGCTGCCGGCGTATTTTCCGAATAACCTCCTGCAATCAGACGCTTGGATAATTTTTCTGCCATACCGGTGCTTAAAAAGATTACCATCGTTGCCTGATGTGCCGCAAAGGAAGCGATCTCTTCTTTTTCCGGCACCGGTGTACGGCCTGCCATGCGTGTGATGATCACGCTCTGTGATACACCCGGAAGCGTGTATTCCATATTTAAAGCAGAGGCTGCCCCACAGAAGGAACTGACACCTGGGCAATAGTCATAAGAAATATTTTCTGCATCCAGTACATCCATCTGCTCACGAATTGCACCGTAAATGCACGGATCTCCGGTATGCAGACGCACCGTCGTCTGTCCGTCTTTTTCTGCCTGACGCATCACATCCAATACTTCCTCCAGCGTCATCTTTGCACTGTCATAAATCTTGCACGCCTCTTTTGCATAATTTAAAAGCTCCGGATTGACCAGAGAACCGGCATAGATGATCACGTCCGCTTCTTCCAGAAATTTCCTGCCTCGAACAGTGATCAGATCTGCCGCTCCGGAACCGGCTCCGACAAAATGTATCATACTAATTCTCCTTTACGATAATAAGCGAATAATATCCGGCATTTTCCGGAATCTCATCCACCGTTTGATAAATTTTTTCATTTTCCATACCGCAGTTTTCGATCATCATCGCCTGCATACCGGCTTTTTTCAGAAGCTCTTTCACCTGTCCGATCTTTCTTCCTGCTTTCATCAGGACTTTTGTTCCGGGCAATTTCAGGGCATCTTCGATCTGATAGGATGCCGGTATCACATGAAGCTCTTCTGCCTTTTCTACAAGACCGATATTGAGCTTTGCCGCTACTGCACAAAATGAAGTGATCCCGCTTGTCAGTTCCGTCCTGTAACCACGCTGTGCAATCCGTTTATGTACATAAAGATAAGTGGAATACACAGTCGGATCTCCAAGTGTTAAAAATACTACATTCTGTCCTTTTTGCAGACACTCCTCCACGCGGTCTGCCGCCTCTTCATGACTTTTTTCCAACAATTCCCTGTCTTTTGTCATCGGCATCGGCAGTTCCAGAAACGTTTTCTGTTTTAATTCTTCTACTGTCTGCACGGCGATCTGGTATGCCACGGTTTCTTCTGCTTTTTCTCCGGGCAGGGCAATGATCTCATTGTCACGGATCAGTTCCGCTGCCCGGAAGGTCATCAGTTTCGGATCTCCCGGTCCGATCCCGACGCCATATAAGGTACCTGTATTCATTGTTGCGTATACTCCTTCTGTTTTTCCATTTAATACGTTTTCAGTGTTCAGCGTGTCAATAAGTCTAAAGTGCTCATTTGTTTAAGCACAATCACACTTTCGTCTTCTGACACTTAATCATATTATTTTATAAGTCATATTTGAATTTTTCGGCAAGTTTTTCGGCTCCTTTTGTCTCACCAAGATAGCCAAAACGGTTGGAAAAGAGAATCGCCTCTGTCTGGATTGCACCCTCTACCCGGTGCTGCATATACTGATGCACCTTTTCTGCCATCTGCTCCATCACCGCATCCTGAAGTCCGTGCATCCTGATAATCTCCATGGCTTCTTCTGTAGTGATGGTCTCAAGGATCGCTTTTGCCGTCTCAAGATCAGCTCCGGATCGCAGGGCATGTGCACACATCAGCTCTGCCCTTGCATCTGAATGTCTGGAATGCGTGTTCATAATGCCACCGGAAACCTTGACGAATTTCCCGATGTGTGCCACAAACAGCACGCCCAGAAATCCTAATTCCACTGCCATATCCAGCGTCTCACCGACATAATTGCTGCACTTCATCGAGCTTTCCACATCAAGCTTTGTGTTTTCTTTCACAAAATCGGCACCGTAATTACCAGGTGTCAGAAGCAGATACTTGGCACCGTTTTTTCGCTTCATCTCCATCTCCAGACGGATGCTGGCAATCAGAGCCTTTTCACTCATCGGCACGACAATTCCGCTTGTGCCAAGCACCGACAAGCCACCTTCGATCCCAAGTCTTGGATTGAACGTTTTTTTTGCCACTTCTTCGCCGCCCGGTATGGAAATGCAGACCTGTATTCCTTCTGTATACTCACACATTTCACATACTTCACGCACTGCTTCCGTGATCATCTCTCTGGGAACACGGTTGATCGCTGCCGCTCCGACCGGCTGCTCAAGCCCCGGCTTTGTGATCCGCCCGACACCTTTTCCGCCGTCAATAAAAATCTGCTCTTCCTTTGTTTTTCCGCATTTTGATACGACTGCATAAACCAGCAACCCATCTGTCGCATCCGGATCGTCTCCGCCATCTTTCCGGATCGCACAGGAAGCCTGCTGTTCATCAAAGCAGACATCCAGCGGCATCAGATGTAATAAAATGCCGCGTGGCGTCAGAAGATCGATTTTTTCAATCTTTTTCTGTGACAGAAGCATCCAGGTTGCCGCTTTTGCCGCTGCTGCTGCACAGGATCCGGTTGTATAGCCATATCTGAGCTTTTTACTGCCTTTTGTCACGAAATAACCTTCCAGTCCATTCTTCTGTTCTGCCACTGCATTTCCTCCTTCTTAATGCCGTTTCCGACATACTTTGCAGTAAATAATTATAAACTTTTGCTTATATCATGTCAACGTTTACAGTCCCTGCACGCATGCAAAATTTCCTCACATCACTTTTTTCTGTCATGAAAAAGCAGGATCCATTCCGGTAAAATACAGGTAGCACTGGATTTTTCAGAAAAAACGTACTACAATGGCGTTGCGGTACATAAATTCAGGAATGCCTCCGGCATTCTTGCCCTGCTATTTTGAAAGAAGGTGTTTGTATGACTCGTTACTATGTCTCTCACTATTTTGATTTTAAGAATATCGGCATTTTTCTGCTGGTTTCGCTGATCGGACTGATCGCCGTGCTTGCCATCGTACTGTTCACGGCCAAACTTCAGGTTCACAGGCGGCTGAACTATGAAGGGCTGGATGAATGCGATGTGGCAGAGATCACAAGAAGACACCGGTTCCGTGAGATCGGCATGATTGAAAGCTTTTACGAAATGACATTCTCCAGTACCTCGGTTCTTCTGTTTCTTTCCCTTTACTATATCATTGACGCAAGGATCCCTCAGGCATTTTTCTACTGGAGTAAATATCAGGATTTTATCCTGTTGCTTTTTCTGATCCTGTCAGTATTTTTCACCGGATGGCTGGATCGTTTTTTAGTTCCGCTTGAGTATCTGCCGCCGGATCAGAAATCTTCCGTAAGACTGGTGTCGTCCTTTTATATTATTTTAATTCTTATGTACATAAAATTTATTTACGACGATTCCAACTACGACGCCCTGATCCTGTATTTTGTTTCTCTGGCGATCGGCCGATTCGTCTACTTTGATTTTACGGCAGAAGATTTTATAAGCACCATTTCAAAACTGTTGAAAAATCTCTACCTGCTGATCCTGATGGGCTGCTATTCCGGCTTTGTCTGCTGGTTTGGCTTCCACGTCGGTTTTCTGCTGACTTCAAACGGCGTGATCGTCAGCACACTGCTCGCCCATCTGTTTATGGATGCCTCGATCTTTGTACTCGACAGAACCCGTCTGATCCGGTTTGTCCT
>NZ_JBKVNQ010000047.1:0-21138 GCF_046967715.1 Hominisplanchenecus sp. | reverse complement strand
GACCCTCTGCTTGTAAGGCAGATGCTCTCCCAGCTGAGCTAAGATCCCATGTCGTTTTTGTTTTGCAGTTCATCGCTTGACTGCTTCGCTATTATAATACGGATTGATGTAAAATGTCAACACCTTTTTTCAATTTTTTTTGATTTTTTGTTTTTTTGTTTTTTTCCTACATTTTACACATTTTTGCGTTACTTTTTCTTTTCTGAAACGTTTTTATATATAGAAACATCTCTATAGAGTCTCTCCCCTTCTGGCTGTGCCTGCCGGTGCAGGGCTTTGATCTTTCGAAGTGCCTGTTTCTGGCTGCCAGCCAGTTTGGTTAAAAAAATTTCCGGTCTTATGATTCCAGAACGATACCGCAGCTCGTATTCTTTCAGGCTGGTCCACCAGTAATCTTCCGGCATCTGCACATAATTGTACCTTACCGGCAGAAAATGGAATGCTATTCCAAGCTGCATGATCTGTTTCATATCATATCTTTTCAGCCATTCATATTCGATCTGAAATTTCTCTTTGCTTTCCGGAAATCTCTTTCTGTAATGTTCCTGAAACTGCTGCTTTGTTTTCTGCATCGCCAGACGGATCTTTTTTCTGCCATCTGCCGTTGCGAGAATATAGGCCTCATAATCCAGCACACAATATGCATATACATTGATTTTCAGATCCTGTATCGCATTCAGGAGCATATCCAGGAAACGCTTTTTTTCAATTTCATTTCCAAACACCGGACCAGAACTGGTTTCTCCGAAAGTGATACAGCAGACCTGCTGACAGATATTACGATTGGCACCTTTTTCCTGAATATACATACTTTTTCTCCTCCCTCATGCCGCACGTTTCTTTTTTCGATTTTTGTCGTGCGTGCCATAACTTTACTACAGCATTTCACCTATTTCAACCCATTTTATACCTGTGACACGCATGGATACTTCGAACGTTTTTTCTGCGTATCCTCTGTTTTTTGTACTCTTTTTTTTAATCCATATTCGCAAAATGTGTCATATCCTGTCGACAGAAAATCGCTGTTCTTTGAAAATCCGAAAAACGTTCTGCTGTTCCTGGTGCAAAGCTTACATGATGGATATTACTTTTTCTTCATCTCAGTATCAAAAAAGTTCCAGAAAGTCAATATCACTTTCTGGAACTTTTTTATCACGTTTTCGGTGTTCGGCGTGTCAATAAGTCTAAAGTGCTCATTTGTGGCAGGCACAATCGCAGTTCAGACTTTTGACGCTTATATTATATCATCTGAAATCTTATTTAAAGTAAGCAACTCCGGATTCAAAGATCTTCATATCCTGCTCGCCAAAGATATTGATTGCAACGGAATCTCCTCTTCTCTCTGCATGAGCCATCTTACCAAGCACACGTCCGTCCGTGCTTGTGATACCTTCGATTGCATAGTAGGAACCATTGACATTCCATTCTTCGTCGTTAAGCTGAACATTGCCGTCTGCATCCACGTAACGTGTTGCGATCTGGCCGTTTTCATAGAGTTTTTTGATCCATTCTTCGCTTGCCACGAAACGTCCCTCGCCATGCGATGCCGGACTGCAGTAAGTTGCTCCGAGCTCTGCCTGTGCCAGCCATGGGGATTTGTTTGTCACAACTTTTGTATAGACCATCTTGGAAATATGGCGGCCGATGGTGTTGTAGGTCAGTGTCGGAGAATCCGGTGTCTGACCGGTGATCTTTCCGTAAGGAACCAGTCCCAGTTTGATCAGTGCCTGGAATCCGTTACAGATACCAAGGGCCAGTCCGTCCCGCTCTTCCAGAAGTCTGGTAACGGCTTCTTTCATCTTTGCATTCTGGAATGCTGTTGCGAAGAATTTTGCAGAACCATCCGGTTCATCACCTGCTGAGAATCCGCCCGGGAACATGATGATCTGTGCCTGATCGATCGCTTTTGCAAAAATATTGACAGAATCACGGATGTCTTCTGCTGTCAGGTTTTTGAATACTTTGACATCCACTTCTGCACCTGCACGTTCAAATGCCTTTGTGCTGTCGTATTCGCAGTTTGTACCTGGGAATACCGGAATAAATACGCGCGGTTTGGCCACTTTATGTTTGCATACATAAACGCTTCCTGCATGATAGCAGCCGTTCTCGTCGATCGTGCCGCCATCTGCTGCCTGCTGTGCTTCTATGCTCTCCGGTGCCGGTCCGTCGTTTTTCTCTGCTCCGGATACGGTTTTAAATACCTTCTCCAGCGT
This sequence comes from Hominisplanchenecus sp., assembly GCF_046967715.1. Lineage (NCBI taxonomy): Bacteria > Bacillati > Bacillota > Clostridia > Lachnospirales > Lachnospiraceae > Hominisplanchenecus > Hominisplanchenecus sp. The sequence continues at coordinate 18,922 of NZ_JBKVNQ010000047.1, read as the reverse complement.
ACCTTTCCATGCAGTCAGAGCCTCTTCCATTGTAACTTTTACATCCCCATAGGAAAGCACTGCATCATCTTCTACTTCACCAACCACAACGCCTGCGATCGTAAGCTCTGCCACTTTATCTGCCGGTACTTCTGCTACGATGCTTCCGAAATCTGCTGCAAAGAGGTCCTCTTTTGCTACCTGTGCATCGATCTTGACACCTTTGTGGTTACCAAATGCCATCTTGCTGAGCGCTGCTGCCAGACCATTTCCGTCCAGTGCATAGGCAGATACGATCCTGCCTGCTTTAACATCTTCAAAGAATTTATGATACTGATCCATGATCTTCTCATAATCCGGCAGATCATAAGCATCACGCTCGATTTTCAGCAGAACCAGTTTGTTTCCCGCTTTTTTCAGTTCCGGTGTAATCATGGTCTTGTCACTTGCCACATCTACAGCAAAAGATACCAGTGTCGGCGGAACATCGATCTCATTGAAGGTTCCGGACATACTGTCTTTTCCTCCGATGGACGGCAGTCCAAATCCGAGCTGTGCATCGTATGCACCAAGCAGTGCCAGGAACGGCTGGCTCCATCTTGCCGGATCTTCGGTCATACGACGGAAGTACTCCTGGAAAGTGAAACGGATCTTGCTGAAATCTCCGCCGCCTGCAACGATACGTGAAACGGACTCGATCACAGCGTAGATTGCTCCATGATACGGGCTCCAGCTTGACAGATACGGATCAAAACCGTAGCTCATCATCGTTACAGTGTCTGTCTTACCTTCCAGTACCGGAAGTTTCGCAACCATTGCCTGTGTCTCTGTCAGCTGATATTTACCGCCGTACGGCATCAGCACAGAGCCTGCTCCGATGGAACTGTCAAACATTTCCACAAGACCTTTCTGTGAACAGCAGTTCAGATCAGCCAGCATGGAGAGCCATTTTTCTTTTACATCTGTTACTTCCGGTTTTGTGAAATATTTATTTTCCTGTGAAGGAATCTCTGCTTTTACATCGGTCTCCTGATGTGCACCGTTTGTATCCAGGAATGCTCTGGAAATATTTACGATTTCTTTGTCTCTCCAGATCAGGACAAGACGCGGGGATTCTGTGACAACTGCCACTTCTACTGCTTCCAGGTTTTCTTCGTTTGCGTATTTCAGGAATTCCTCAACATCTTTCGGATCTACGACAACAGCCATACGTTCCTGAGATTCGGAGATGGCGATCTCGGTTCCGTCAAGACCTGCGTATTTTTTCGGCACTTTGTCAAGGTAAATGTTCAATCCGTCTGCTAATTCTCCGATCGCTACGGATACACCGCCTGCACCAAAGTCGTTACACTTTTTGATCAGTCTGCTGACTTCCGGACGGCGGAACATTCTCTGGATCTTACGTTCGGTCGGTGCATTTCCTTTCTGTACTTCTGCTCCGCACACTTCGATGGAAGCTTCGGTGTGGACTTTGGAAGAACCGGTTGCACCGCCGATACCGTCACGACCGGTACGTCCGCCAAGCAGAATGATGATATCGCCCGGATCAGATGTCATTCTCTTTACATCTTTACGCGGAGCGGCACCCATAACAGCTCCGATCTCCATTCTCTTTGCAACGTAATCCGGATGATAGATTTCTTTGACATATCCAGTTGCAAGACCGATCTGGTTACCGTAGGAACTGTAGCCGTGGGCTGCCTCACGTACCAGTTTTTTCTGTGGGAGCTTACCTTTGAGTGTTTCTTTAACAGAAACGGTCGGATCCGCCGCACCGGTCACACGCATTGCCTGATATACATAGGTACGTCCGGAAAGCGGATCTCGGATCGCACCGCCAAGACAGGTTGCCGCACCACCGAAAGGTTCGATCTCGGTCGGATGATTGTGTGTTTCGTTCTTAAAGTTAACCAGCCATTCTTCTGTCTTTCCGTCAATCTCAACCGGAACTACGATACTGCAGGCATTGATCTCATCGGATTCTTCCTGGTCATCGAGTTTTCCTTCTTTTTTGAGTTTACGCATTGCCATCAGTGCCAGATCCATCAGACATACGAATTTATCTTCTCTTCCTTTGAAGATCTCTGCACGGTCAGCCAGATATTTCTGATAGGTGCCTTCGATCGGCTCACGGTAATATCCATCGGTAAATGCAACATTCTTCAGTTCTGTTGAGAATGTTGTATGACGGCAGTGATCAGACCAGTAGGTATCCAGAACACGGATCTCGGTCATGGACGGATCACGGTGTTCTTCGGATTTGAAGTAATTCTGGATATGTAAAAAGTCTTTGAAGGTCATTGCAAGATTCAAAGAATCGTACCGTTTCTTCAGTTCTGCCTCCGGCATATCCTGAAATCCGTCCAGGATCGCCACATCTGCAGGCTCTTCAAATTTTGCAACCAGCGTTTCCGGTTTTTCCATGCCTATTTCCCGGGAATCAACCGGATTGATGCAGTGATGTTTGATAGCTTCGAACTCTTCATCGCTCACTTCGCCTTCGATCACATACGTGGTGGCAGAACGGATCACCGGTTCTTCCTCTTCATTCAGGAATTTCACACACTGTACTGCGGAATCTGCTCTCTGGTCAAACTGTCCAGGAAGAAATTCTACAGAAAAGACGCGTGCGTTCTCTGCCATCTCGAAACTTTCTTTGTAAAGGGTATCTACCGGCGGTTCTGCAAAAACGGTCTTGCATGCTTTTTCAAAAACATCATCCGATATATTTTCCACATCATAACGAATCAGTACTCTGACTCCGGTCAGTCCGGATACTCCCAGATATTTACGGAGTTCATGCCGAAGATCCTTTGCCTGTACAGCAAAAGCCGGCTTCTTTTCCACATATACTCTTCTTACGCTGCTCATAAGTTCCTCCATGCTCTGTATTGGTTGGTTAGTTACCTGTCTGCTATTGTATCACCTGACAGATTTTCTGACAAGTCGTATTTTAGTGCTCGTATTCTGAAAGCTCCCAGAAACGCCCGAGTTTGTCTGCTACATTACTCCGGCTGCAATACTCACACTCCTCCCATTCTCTCGGAAACATCTTCCGGTATTCACTTTTCGCAAAGCGTTCGTCAAGCAGCAGCACTACGCCCCGATCCTGTGCGGTGCGGATCACTCTTCCTGCGGACTGCAGAACTTTGTTCATCCCCGGATAGCGATAGGCATAGGCAAAACCGTCCTCGTTTCTTCCATCATAATACTGTTTGAGAATCTCACGTTCTCGGCAGATTTGCGGAATACCGGTTCCGACGATGATCGCTCCGATCAGACTGTCCTCTTTCAGGTCGATCCCTTCTCCAAAAATCCCGCCCATCACACAGAATCCCAGAAGTCCCTCGTCCTCTTTTCGCTTCTGCTCAAATTCATGCAGAAATGCCTCTCTTTCCTCCTCAGTCATTCCGGATGTCTGGCAGATACAGCGAATACTGGTATCCAGCTGCGGCCCGGTACACGCCATCACATCCTGAAGCATACGATAGGATGGAAAAAATGCCAGATAATTTCCCTTTTTCTGCATGACCGTCTGTTTGATATAAGCTGCGATCCGCATATATTCTTCCTGACCTCTTCTTGTATAACGGCTGCTGACATCCGTTCCGATCAGAACAGCACGGTTTTTTGGATCAAACGGAGACCTGGCATAGATTGCATAATCGTCCTTCGCCTCACTCAGCAGACTGATGTAATACTGCACCGGAAGAAGCGTTGCCGAGAAAAAGACAGCTGCGTTCGCTTTGTCCAGACATTTCTGGATGTTTGCCGATGTATCCACACAGTAGAGACGCACTAAAAAACTTCCGTCCGGTGCATAGTACGTGTAGATCACATAATGATCATCCACCAGATCATAAATATTCAAGAATTTAGAAACTTCAAAATAAAATTCCAGCAATTTTTCATGCACTTCTCCATCCGGTTCCTCTTCCAGAAAATCTTCCAGTTCACCACAGAGATTCATCAGCGGCAGGATCAGCTCACTTATATTTTTTCGTATCTGATAATCTTCGCATTCCCGCTTCCATTCCAGAAGAACCCGGTTGCATTTTTCCAGCGTACGGCTGATTTTTCTGCTTTTGCTTTTTAACAGGCGGCGAATTTCAAGAAATCGCTCTTTGCAAAGACTTGCACTGTACATTTCCCGTCCTCGTTCCACCAGATTGTGTGCCTCATCGATCAGAAACAGATACTCTCCTTTTATATTGTCCCCAAAAAAACGCTTCAGCCTTGCATTCGGATCAAATACATAATTATAGTCACAGATCACGGCATCCACCCACATCGAAAGATCCAGCGTCATCTCATAGGGGCAGACTTTCCATTTTTCGCTCTGTTTCCAAATGGCTTCCCGGTCAAACACCTCGGTCTCATTCAGCATCTCAAAAACTGCTTCGTTCACCCGGTCATAATGCCCTTTCGCATACGGACATTCGATCGGATTGCATTTTGCCTCTTCCAGTGGACAGATCTTTTCTTTTGCTGTCAGCGTCAGTACTTTATAGCGAAGCCCTTTGCCTTTTAAAACAGAAAAAGCTTCTTCTGCAACGGTCCTTGTGACCGTCTTCGCCGTCAGATAAAAAATCTTTTCACCAAGATTTTCACCGACTGCTTTTACTGTTGGAAAGACCGTGGATATGGTTTTGCCGACACCGGTCGGTGCCTGGATAAAGAGTTTCTTCCTGTGTGCGATCGTCCGGTATACAGCTGCCGCCAGCTGTTTCTGCCCTTCCCGGTAAGGAAACGGAAAAACACAGGCATGGATGCTTTCCTGCCGACACGTTTTCCATTTCACCTGCATTTCACACCACTTGCAGTATTGCTCCGTCAATTCATCAAACCAGCTTTTCAGCTCTTTTACTGAAAACTCCTGCACAAAACGCCGAATCTCTTCTGTTTCCAGATTGCAGTATGTCATCTGCACCGAAATCACATCCAGTTTCTGCTCACTTCCGTAAATCGCCGCATAACACTTCGCCTGTGCCAGATGCAGTAGATCCGGCTTTTCCATAGCATCCAGACTGCGGTACACCCCTTTTATCTCATCCACCGTGATCCGCCCGTCCTGTTCCAGGATACCGTCTGCCCGTCCTTCTACGAAAAGTGTAAACGTTTCTTTTACAATCTCGGCCTTCAGAGAAACTTCCGGTCGGTATCCGGCTCCCATGCTGCCCTGTATTTTCCTGTGTATCCGGCTTCCGAGCTGCATGGCTTCCTTATCTGCCATACCGCCCTTTCCGCCGTCAATGTCGCCGCTGTGCAGCAAAAACTCCACCAGCGAACGTACCGATATCCGAAACTTTTCCACTTTACTCCCTCCCATACTGATTCTGCAAAAAAATTGCTGCAGGACAAAGCTCTGTCTTTTGGACTCACTTCGTACTGCAGCATTTTTATGATCGGAATATGATCTCAGATCATATGCTCTTCTTTATGCACATGCGTATTTACATAACACATTTTCAAAAGCGTTATTTTTACCGCCATATTTTACGGTTAATTCTCTTGACAAATCCAGACTCAGCACTCCCAGCATAGATTTGGCATCAATGATTATCCTGTTATAAAATACATCAATGTCAAAATCACACTTTTCAGCGGCATGAACAAATTCCTTGACTTCTTCATATTCCGTAAGTTTGATTTTCTTTTCCAACATAATCTGCATCCTCCTGTTCTGCGAAATGTTGTGTCTCGAAATCATTCCCGCAATCTCTGCAAGAAAAATCTCTTTGTTTTTACGTTGCACGTATTATGACACCAAGCTCTTTATTTGTCAATGTGATTTTTTACGTTTTTTATGTAAAAAACAACAAAAAAAGGCAACATTTTGACAGGATACAACGCTTCTATTTGGAAAAAAGTGCACATTTTTCTTCTTTTTTAAGGTGTTCCGTCTGATATGGGCGGTATTTTAATGGCAGAAGCTGCTGCTGCAGTTTTTCATTTTTTCGTTCCTGAATTGCAATCGTATCAAAGAAAATCTGCCATCCCCGGCTCATTTTTTTCTCGTTATCGGACAATTTCAGTTTTGTTTCATCGAAAGCTTCGATGTGTTCCCAGATCACCCATTCCTTTCCTGCTTCATGCACCAGCATCGCCTGATGCGTCTTGTCATAGATCATAAAATGCTCCATTGGAAAACGGTCTGCAAAATGCTCTCCGATCAACGCCAGAACCTGTGCCTGCGGTGCGATCACAGAAACCAGAATCCCCTTTTCCAGCTCCCGGAATCTCAGAAATTCACAACAGTGCCCTGCCTCCCTCCCAGTTTTTCTCGCCATTCGGAAAATGCGAAAGATGGTCGGATGCTCCAGTGCATGGATGAGCTTTTTCCCGGTATGCAGTGCCAGCACAATCATTCTGTAGATGTCATCTGCTTTTTGATCATCTGCTGAGAGGAGAGCCTGATAGAGAGCTTCAAAATCTTCCAGGTACATTTTTCGATCCAGAGTGCGAAGTACCTTATTTGCCTTCTCTGCATCCGGTCCCACCTCCTGACAGTCTGTAAAAAGCTCGGGCTGATATCCTTTTTTCAGGGCGAGTTTTACATTTGCATGTCCCAGTCTACTGTCCCACGCATCATAAACCCCGGTCAGGATCCCGCACACACTGTCCTCGCACAAAAATACGGTCATACTATCCATCCTCCTGATACCAGCAAGTCCACACACTGCTTATTGCTTTTCGCAATTGAAGCAGGGAACTTACTTGATTTGCTTAAAAAATGTCCTGTAAATAATTCTCTGTTTTGTACTCCTGTAATACGTCCCTGACGAAGTGTAAGTCACCTCATATTTGGCAGATCCGCAAATGGCATAGTATCATCAAAAAGCGACATCTGATGATATTTCGGCACTTCCATACGGGCATCCTGCTTCTCTCCAGCAAGCAGATTACGGACGATCGCATCCTCTTCCAGCCTGACCGGATAGTACATCCTGCCGCTGCAGGTGATAAAATAGATTGCTCTCTTTAAAACAACCCCCATCTTTTTCAGGCCTTCAAAAGAAAGACTTCCATATCTTCTCGCCTGGACGATCCGCTTTGCGGACTTGACTCCGATCCCCGGGACACGCAGAAGGGTATGGTAATCCGCGGTGGTAACTTCCACCGGAAACTGCTCCAGATGGCCGATCGCCCAGTCACACTTCGGATCTAAGAATACATTGAAATTCGGACGCTTTTCTGAGAGAAGCTCACCTGCCTCAAATCCATAAAACCGCATCAGCCAGTCCGCCTGATAAAGTCTGTGCTCCCGTAAAAGAGGAGGACCACCGGGCAGTGTCGGAAGTGCTGCATCTTCATTTACCTGAACAAACGCCGAATAAAAGACTCTCTTAATCTGAAACTTCTGATAGAGAGACTCGGCAACCGAAATAATCTGCAGATCATTCTCCGGAGTCGCACCGATGATCATCTGCGTACTCTGTCCTGCCGGCACAAACCGCGAACTCCGGCGATATACCGTCAGATCATACTGATTTTCCTGCCGCATGGTCTGGATCTGCCGCATCGGTGCAAGGATCGTCCTGCGGCTCTTGTGCGGTGCCAGCTTTTTCAGTCCTTCCGCTGTTGGAAGCTCCAGATTGACACTCATCCTGTCCGCCAGATAACCGGTCTTTTCAATCAGAACCGGCGAAGCCCCCGGAATCGCTTTTACATGGATATATCCTTCAAAACGGTACTTCGTACGAAGCAGACAGAGTGTCTGATAAAGAAGCTCCATCGTGTAGTTCGGATTTTGCAGTACACCGGAGCTTAAAAATAATCCTTCTATATAATTACGCCGGTAAAACTCGATCGTCAGCTGACAGACCTCTTCCGGCGTAAATGTGGCACGCGGCACATCGTTACTGCATCGGTTGATACAGTACTTGCAGTCATAGACACACTCGTTGGTCAGCAGAATTTTCAAAAGAGAAATACACCTGCCATCCGCCGAAAAGCTGTGACAGATACCGGCTTCCACACAATTCCCGATTCCTGTGCCGCTGCCCTTTCGTTTGGTCCCGCTTGATGTGCAGGCCACATCATACTTCGCTGCATCACTTAAAATTTTCAGTTTATCAAGAATCCCAAGATTTTCCTGTATTACCATCTTCTGCCCTTTCTCGAACTTACGTTCTCGAATATTTGTTCGTATTATAGCATAGCTTTCTGCAAAATGCAAGTGTAAAGTGCCGGAAATCCGAACATATTTTCTGGTTTTTGTCAAAAAACTCCAAGAAGAACATTTACAAAACCTGTGCACCTGCAAACGTTTAATAAGAATAAATTTTACAAAATCAAAAAGCAGCAAATGCATAAGAAATTTCTTATACATTTGCTGCTTTTATAATATGATGATGCCAGTGGTCAAAAGGTCTAAAACCATATGAGCTTACTCATAGGTGGGTGAAAGACCCTGGAACCTACTCCTCTTCTTTTTTCACACGATCCAGCTGATGCAGTACTTCAAATGCATCCGTCAGATATTTGTTTTCTGCTTTTGCAAAATCACCTTTATCAGAAAGTTCTGCCAGGGACGGATCGATCGGCATCTTTCCAAGTACCTTAAGATCCATTTTGCCTGCAATTTCTTCGATATGGCTTTCACCGAATACAGAAATCTTCTTTCCGCAGTCCGGACATACCAGATAGCTGTAGTTTTCCACAATACCAAGGATCGGCACATTCATGCTTTTTGCCATATGGTATGCTTTCTTTACGATCATCTGAACAAGATCCTGCGGTGAGGATACGATCACGATACCATCCAGCGGCAGCGACTGAAATACGGTCAGAGGTACATCTCCGGTTCCCGGCGGCATGTCCACGAACAGATAGTCCAGTTCTCCCCAGATCACATCTGTCCAGAACTGTTTAACCATACCGGAAATAACCGGTCCTCTCCAGATAACCGGTGCTTCTTCATCCGGCATCAGCAGATTGATAGACATAACTTTGATATCATTTTCTGCCAGCGGCGGATAAATACCATTATCGTCCGCCTGAGCCGGTCCGTGCAGTCCATACATTTTCGGAATGGACGGTCCTGTGATATCTGCATCCAGAATACCGACACGATAGCCCTTTTCTGCCATCAGGTTCGCCAGAGATGCCGTTACCATAGATTTACCGACGCCGCCTTTTCCGCTGACAACGCCGATCACATGTTTCACCTTTGTATATTCATTGGAAGCCACCTGAAAACTTGTCGGTTTATTTTTAGATGGACATCCCTCGCAGCTTTCTTTGGTACAGCCGCTGCTGCTGCATTGTTTCTCAGCCATTTTCAAACCTCCTCATACAAATTTATCCTTATCGTAACTGTTTTTACAGTCATCATATAAAAACCATGAAGAATCGCTTCTCAATGGAATTACCAGCTAACTATAACGCATTTTTTCAAGGATTACAACCTGCTATCCAAAACCATAGTGAATGTTTCGTACCTTTACCATCTGCACAGATCCACGAAACTATTTCTAATAGATAGACTTCAAATTTCCGTAAACGTATATCTCTGTCGGATCCCGGAAGCCATAATGTCAAACACAATGCTCCCATCCGGAAGAACACTTTTTTCACAGCTTACTTCTTTTCCCTTGAATTTATCCAGCACAAACTTTTCCGGATCATCTGTGCAGATCTCATCGATAAAGACATCCCGCATCTGATTATTCGCACATTCATTAAAAATTTCCCAGACTGTTTCATATTCTTTCATTCTGATTCCCTCTTTTTCTATTTGATCGTAATAGTAAAGCGGACATTCACAATCCGCTTCGCTACTTGCTCATGAACGCATGTGAGACCTGCCACGTGATTCCGATCAGCTTTGCTGACATTTAGCTGACCGAATTGCTGTGCAGTCTGCACTCCATAGCATCCGCCAAAAAAGGATTCTGATTTTTTTGCTTACAGATGGCATCCAGAATACAGTCTGCTGCCTGTGCCTTGCTCATCAGGTCAAATGCCTGCTCACTGTCTTTTGTGATGATCGTGATCACGTTGGTATCTGTGCCAAATCCGGCTCCTGCTGTTTTTAAATTATTTGCAACGATCATATCCAGATTTTTCTTTTCCAGTTTTTTGCGGGAATTCTCTATAACGTGTTCCGTTTCCATGGAAAATCCACATAAAAATGTTTTTGCGGTTCTGTTTTCCCCAAGATATTTTAAAATGTCCTGTGTGCGGGTAAGGGCAATGCTCATCTCGCCATCAGATTTTTTGACTTTCTGATCATAAACTTCACTCGGACGATAATCTGCTACTGCTGCAGCCATAATCACAATATCTGCATCCGCAGCCTCTTCTTTGACTGCTTCAAACATCTGTTGTGCACTTTTTACCGGAACCATCTTTACAAAATGCGGCTCCTCTGCCTCGGTGTGCCCTTTTACAACCGTCACGGAAGCTCCACGCAGCATCGCAGCTTTCGCCAGGGCAAATCCCATTTTTCCTGTTGAATGATTTGTGATATAGCGAACCGGATCGATTGCTTCCATCGTAGCTCCGGCACTGACCAGAACTTTCATCCCTTTCATATCCTTTTCACGTGCAATGCTTCTCACAATATGTTCAACCAGAAGCTTTTCTTCCGGAAGTTTGCCGATTCCGGAATCACCACAGGCAAGATGTCCGCTCGCCGCCTCCACCATCTCAAAACCATAGTTCTGAAGACGTTTCATATTGTCCTGCACGATCGGATTGAGGTACATATTGGTGTTCATCGCTGGTGCAATGATCTTCTGACAGGTGCATGCAAGTGCCGTCGTTGTCAGCATGTCATCCGCGATCCCGTTTGCAAGCTTTCCTATTATATTGGCACTTGCCGGTGCGACCATGAGAAGATCTGCTCTCTTTGCCAGTGAAATGTGCTCTACCTGAAACTGAAAATTCCGGTCAAACGTATCAATCAGACATTTATTTCCGGTGAGCGTCTCAAAAGTGATCGGATTGATAAAATTGACTGCATTCTTTGTCATGATCACTTCCACATTACAATGCAGTTTCTTTAACATACTTGCCACATTTGCCATTTTATATGCTGCAATACTTCCTGTTATCCCAAGTATTACCGTTTTTCCCTTTAACATCACAAAACCTCACGTTCTTTTCTAAATTATTTATGCAATGATAAAACTTTTTTTGTTTATCATAACATACTTTTTATGTATTGTCAGCCTGCCTGGAAAAATTACACTGTTTCCCTTGTCATTTAAAATCTGCTATGCTATGATACTGATGTTTATGAGCCAAGGAGCAAATGGACACAAAACAGTTCCTGTTTTCCTTTGCCCGGCTACTTATATCCATATTTTTCAGGAGGATTTTTACTATGAAAAAAGACACTCGATACCTGGTCAGTGTTGCACTTATGGCAGCGATCGTCATTCTTCTGGCTAACACACCGCTTGGAATGATCCAGCTTCCGATTATTAAGGCGACAACTGTACACATCCCGGTTATCATCGGTGCGATTCTTTTGGGTCCATCCGCCGGTGCGATCCTGGGAGCGATTTTCGGCATCTGTTCCCTGATCAGCAATACAACCGCTCCAACACTTCTTTCGTTTGCTTTTTCTCCGTTTCTGAGTACAACCGGTCTTGTTGGCGTGGTAAAAGCGATCTGGATCTCGGTTGGATGCCGCATTATGATCGGCGTGATCTCCGGATGGCTCTGGATCTTATTTCGAAAACTGAAAGCGAATTCTTATCTTTCCCTTATCATCACTGGTTTTGTCGGTTCGATGGTAAATACGATATTTGTTATGGGCAGTATTTATCTGCTCTTTGCCGGACAGTATGCCGCTGCCAAAGATGTGGCACGCACCGCGGTGTTCGGCCTGATCATGGGTACGGTCACTGCATCCGGCATCCCGGAAGCGATTGCTGCCGCAATCCTTGTCACTGTCATCACAAAAGCACTGCTGAAGGTTGTTCCTAATCTTTCAAACGCTTCTGCTAACTAAATCGCAGGCACAGCTTCCGTGCGTTCGATCTGAATACATACGCCCTGTGCCTTCGCAGAATGGAGGATATTTTGATTCTTGCAATTGATATCGGAAATACAAACATTGTGGTCGGCTGTATCCGTGGGGACGAAGTTCTCTTCACCGAACGCCTTTCCACCAATACAACACATACAACTCTGGAATATGCTATCAGCTTTAAAAATGTTCTGGAAATTTATCAGATCGATGCAAAGGAAATCGAAGGTGCCATCATTTCTTCTGTTGTCCCGCCTATCACCAATGTGATCCGTGATTCGATCCATAAAATTACCGATGCTGAAGTGCTGATCGTCGGTCCCGGTGTAAAAACCGGTCTGAATATTCTGATGGATAATCCGAAAACACTCGGAAGTGACCTGGTTGTCAATGCGGTGGCCGGCATCAGTGAATATCCGGTTCCGCTGATCCTGATCGACCTTGGCACAGCGACCACGATCTCTGTGATCGACAATAAGAAAAATTATATCGGCGGCATGATTCTTCCGGGAATCCGTGTTTCTACTGACTCTCTGACCAGCCGCACTTCACAGTTGCCGCGTATCGGTGTGGAAGAACCCCGCCGCCTGATCGGAACCAACACCATCGACTGCATGAAGAGCGGTATGATCTACGGAAATGCTTCCTGTCTGGATGGAATGATCCAGCGTATCAACCGTGAACTTGGTGAAAAAGCAACGGTAGTCGCTACCGGAGGGCTTGCACGGTTCATCGTTCCGCACTGTCTGGAACATGTCATTCTTGATGACGAGCTGCTCTTAAAAGGTCTGAAATACATTTATTATAAGAATCGCACTCCACGTCATGCCGGATAAAAGTACTTTTAGAACAAATTTCTATATACCGAGACTGAAATCTGCACCGTTCTGAATTGTTATACAAAAATATTTACTGTTCTTTCAAAAAAGTCATTGACAACTTCAGAAATATTTGCTAATATATAGGACGTGTCACGGACACAATACAGGGGATTGGTCAAATGGTATGACAGAAGTCTCCAAAACTTTTAGCGGGAGTTCGATTCTCTCATCCCCTGTTATGAAAACCGAAAGGTCTCAAAAGACTTTTCGGTTTTTTTGCATATTCTTAACTTTATTTTTTGTCTGATTGTCGGTCTGTGCATTCTTATGAGCAAATATGCAATGGATATCACAAGACAGAAGTACACAAAAAAACGACCTCACTTCCATGATCGAGATCTGGAATGAGGTCGTTGAAGATGGCGTTATTTCCAACATCCATGCACGTCATCTCTGTGAACGTCTTGGATTTGTCCAGCCTGGTGTCCTGGTGTCAGCCCTTTTCTTCGGATTCCCGCAAAAACGGAACCGGAAATATTGTGCCAGACACTGAAGATTGCTCCCGGAAGTGTTGCCAGCGGGCTTGTCGCAAAATTTGCAGTCGCAAGGGAAACGGCAAGTCCGCTGTTCTGCATTCCGACTTCAATTGCGATTGCTGTTGCCTTGGAATATTCAATATGAAATATTTTTGCTGCCAGAAGGCCAAGTCCCATACCGCACAGATTGTGGATCGCCACAACAATCAGTACAAGCACACCGCAGCTTACAATTTTTTCTGCATTGATGGCTACAATTCCGGAAATGATCATCACGATCGATACAACGGAGATCAGCGGCAGCACTTCTGAAATTTTTTCAATTTGCTTTCCAAAGAGTGTCCGGATCAAAATTCCAAGAAGTACCGGGATCAGGATTACTTTTACCACTGAGATCACCATTGCCCAGAAAGACACTTCCACCCAGGTTCCTGCCAGAATATAAACCAGAAGCGGTGTCATCAGCGGAGCGATCAAAGTGGAAGCGATCGTCATACCAACAGAAAGTGCCACATCGCCCCCTGCAATATACGTGATCACATTGCTCGCCGTTCCGCCGGGACAGCAGCCGACCAGGATCACACCAAGTGCCAGTTCCGTCGGAAGTTTTAAAATCATACAGAGGGTCCAGGCAATCAGCGGCATGATCGTATACTGCGACACAAATCCGATCACTACTTCTTTTGGTCTTGAAAATACAACCTTGAAGTCTTCCATCCGGATCGTGAGCCCCATTCCGAACATCGCCACTCCAAGAAATACCGAAGTGTATTTAGTCGTCCACGCAAAACCGTCCCGCCAGAAAAAAGCAAGCACGGAAAATGCAATGATGATCACACCGATGTATTTGGTCAAAAAGGAACTGATTTTTCCGATTTTATGCATGATATTTTTCATAGGCTACACACCATAGCTGAAGTTGTCGATCAGTCTTGTTTTTCCGATATAGACTGCCATCGCTACCAGCACATCACGGTCTGCTTTTTCTATCGGCTGCATCGTAAGTGCATCTACCATCATAACATAATCAATACGTGCCAGCGGTTCTGCCTCAATGATCGCTTTCATCGGATTCAGCACTTCTTTTGCATCTGCTCCTGTGTAAATTACTTCTTTTCCGGTCTTTACTGCTCTTGAAAGGCAAAGTGCCGCTTGTCTCTCTTTATCATTTAAGTAAGTGTTTCTGGATGATTTTGCCAGTCCGTCTTCTTCACGGACGATCGGACATCCGACAATCTCAATATCAAAATTCAGATCTTTTACCATTTTGCGGATGATTGCAAGCTGCTGTGCATCTTTTTCTCCAAAATAAGCACGATCCGGTGCTACAATGTGGAACAGTTTTGTGACAACCGTGCACACACCTTTAAAATGAATCGGTCTTGTTTTTCCGCAAAGTGTTTCTGATAAGGTATCAATACTTACAAAAGCATGTGGATCATGATACATATCTTCCGGAGACGGTGCAAAGATCAGATCTGCTCCAAGGCTTTCGCAAAGCTTACTGTCTCTTTCGAAATCTCTCGGATATGCCTCTAAATCTTCATTTGGGCCGAACTGCGTCGGATTTACAAAATCAGAAACCACAACAATATCATTCTGTTCTCTGCATTTACGGATCAGACTTGCATGTCCTTCATGAAGAAATCCCATAGTCGGCACCAGGCCGATGGTCTTTCCTTCTTTTTTCCATTGTTTTATCTGCTTTCTTGTCTCCTCGACTGTTTTTGTTACCTGCATTTTGTTTCTCTCCTCTTTTTATAGATTACGAGATAGTCTCTGAACTGAACTTCAAAAATCATGTTATATCATATACAAAACAGAATCCTGTCACGAATACAGGTCTGGTTCAGATCAATACTGATATCACCCCAACTGTCCATGTTTTTCGTAACATGAAATTCTGCTGATCTTGTTTTTCTCATCTACGAACACAACGGATGGTTTATGGTTCTTCGCCTCTTCCGGATCATACTGTCCATAAGCCATGATAATAATTTTATCTCCAGTGCTGACACAGCGTGCTGCTGCACCATTTAAACAGATCATGCCACTTCCGCGTTCCCCGCAGATTGTATACGTTTCAAACCGGCTTCCATTGTTCACATCCACGATCTGCACTTTTTCATATTCTAAAATTCCTGCTGCTTCCAGAAGTTCTTCGTCCACGGTAATACTTCCCACATAATCCAGCTCCGCCTGAATAACGGTCGCCCGGTGAATTTTACCTTTTAACATTTCTACTATCATTTCTAATTCCTTTCCATGCTCACAGAAAAATCAAGTCAGTTGACTCTTTCAATCCAACTAAAAAAACACCTTCAAGGCATAAAGTGACCCTGAAAATGCTGCTTCATTTCCCTGTTTTCAAAGTCTTACTTTAATCGTTTTAAATATAAGCTCTGTTTTTTGATTTTCCCTGTCCAGGTTCTGAGAGTTTTCTCTGTCCCCGGGATCTGCATTGTAATGTTTGATTTTTTTCATTCAGTACGAGTATAGCTTTGCCTGCAAATACTATCTCAAGCGGTATTATGGCATTGTTTTCCTCCCTTGTCAATGTTTATTATTGCCCGCCGCCACTGATACAATCTTGTTACCCGCCTCCCACAAAGGCGGAAGTCATCTCACATCTGATATAATTTTCTGTTGTCGAGAAACAATTATCACTTTTCTTTTGCAGATAAGTGCGGTATGATACATTTGGTGAGAATATTTCTCAATTTTAAGAATCATATATAATTACAAATTTTGAAGGCAGAGAAGCGGATTGTGAATGTCCGCTTTACCAATTCAAGGAGGACATATGACACTTAGAGAACTAAAGATAGGCGAAAGTGCTGTTGTCACACAGCTTGGCGGCGAAGGTGCTCTTCGTCAGCACTTTCTTGATATGGGCATGATCCCCGGTGCAGAGGTCACGGTCCAGAAAATGGCTCCGATGGGTGATCCGATGGAATTAAAGATCCATGGATATGAACTGACATTGCGTCTTGCGGACGCCGAGAAAATTGAAATTGAAAAAATTTCTGAGAAAAGAGAACATCCACTTCCGGAAAAGAAACATTTCAAGCGGGAACATCCGGGGCTTGGCGAGGGCGGCAAATATCATGAAAAAAGCAGTGAGCATCCGTTTCCGGACGGCACGGTACTGACTTATGCTCTGGTCGGAAACCAGAACTGTGGAAAAACAACACTCTTTAATCAGCTGACCGGCTCCAACCAGCACGTCGGCAATTTTCCGGGCGTAACGGTTGACCGGAAAGACGGTGCGATCAAAGGGCATCCGGACACACTGGTCACAGACCTTCCGGGCATTTATTCCATGTCTCCATACAGCAGTGAAGAAATTGTTTCACGGAATTTTGTTTTAAATGAAATGCCAAAGGCGATCATTAATATCGTGGATGCCACCAATATTGAACGAAATCTGTATCTGACCATGCAGCTGCTTGAAATGAACATCCCGATGGTTGTCGCTTTGAATATGATGGATGAAGTGACCGGAAATTCCGGTTCAATCGATATCAATGGCATGGAGGCTTTACTCGGTGTACCGGTCATCCCGATCTCCGCTGCAAAAAATGAAGGTGTGGATGAGCTTGTCCGCCATGCCCTTCATATTGCAAAATATCAGGAACGCCCGACCAGACAGGATTTTTGTGATGAGAATGACTATGATGGTGCCGTTCATC
Source organism: Hominisplanchenecus sp. (assembly GCF_046967715.1). NCBI lineage: Bacteria > Bacillati > Bacillota > Clostridia > Lachnospirales > Lachnospiraceae > Hominisplanchenecus > Hominisplanchenecus sp. The sequence continues at coordinate 1,911 of NZ_JBKVNQ010000047.1, read as the reverse complement.
GCTGCATCCACGCTGTGATCCATCTGATTGAAGATCACGCCAGGCGTGCAAAACTTCCGGTACGTTTTGCAGCAAGCAAAGCCATCGAAGGAGACTCTCTGATCCTGGAGCAGCTTGCCCTTGACCAGAACGAAAAAGAAATGCTGGAACATATCGTGCTGCAGTTGGAAAAAGAACGAGGTCTTGACCGCAATGCTGCCATTGCTGATATGCGTTTCTCTTTCATTGAAAAAGTATGCCGTCAAACCGTTGTTAAGCCAAAAGAAAGCAAGGAACATATCCGCAGCCAGAAGATTGACCGTATCCTTACTGGAAAATATACTGCCATCCCATGTTTTGTCGGAATCATGGTCGCTGTTTTTTACCTGACTTTCAACGTGATCGGTGCATGTCTTCAGGATCTTCTTGCACTCGGCATCGATGCACTGACAAAAGTAACCGATCATGTGCTGACTGCCGCAAATGTCAATCCGGCCATTCACGGACTTGTGATTGACGGAATCTTTTCCGGCGTCGGCTCTGTTTTAAGTTTCCTGCCGGTTATCGTAACCCTGTTCTTCTTTCTTTCTTTAATGGAAGACAGCGGATACATTGCCCGCGTTGCTTTCTTTATGGACAAACTGCTCAGAAAGATCGGTCTGTCCGGCAGAAGCATTGTACCGATGCTGATTGGATTTGGCTGTACCGTTCCGGCTGTCATGTCCACCAGAACACTTCCAAGTGAACGTGACCGGAAAATGACCATTCTTTTGACTCCGTTTATGAGCTGCAGTGCCAAACTTCCAATCTATGCATTTTTTGTAAATGCATTCTTCCCGGGACGCGGCGGGCTGATCATGGCAGGACTTTATATTCTTGGCATTGTGATGGGTATCCTGATCGCCCTGTTTTATAAAGGCACTTTATTTAAAGGCGAAGCTGTTCCGTTTGTCATGGAACTTCCGAATTATCGACTTCCGGGCTTTAAAAATGTAAGTCAGCTTTTATGGGAAAAAGCCAAAGACTTTCTGCAGAGAGCATTCTCCGTAATCCTGGTCGCTACTGTCGTTGTCTGGTTCCTGCAGAGCTTTGATCTGCATCTGAACATGGTAACGGATTCACAGAACAGCATCCTTGCTACAATTGCGGGAATGATCGCACCGCTGTTTCAGCCTCTCGGACTTGGTGACTGGCGGATCTGTACCTCACTGATCAGCGGATTTATGGCAAAGGAAAGTGTTGTATCCACACTGGAAATTCTTTTTGCCGGAAACGTCAACACTGCACTTTCCACCCTGTCGGCCGCATCACTTCTTGTATTCAGCCTGCTCTACACCCCTTGCGTGGCTGCAATTGCATCCATCAAACGTGAACTTGGACAAAGATGGGCAATCGGAGTGGTTGTATGGCAGTGTGTAATCGCGTGGCTTGCAGCATTTGTGGTACATCTGATTGGAAGTTTTCTGTGATTCTGTAAAAATGCACAAAAGACAGAGAAAACATATTATCTACGTTTTCTCTGTCTTTTATCTTAGTCTGTTAAACGTTTTTATATATCTGATCACTCTTCCAGTGCTTTTAATATCTGCTCATTCATCAGATCATACGAAGCCCAGTTTTCTTTTCTTGTATTGATTTTCACACATTCACAAATGTATTTTATAATCCATATGGTTTCATCTACTGTTTTTCCGGTTCTCTCTTTTACCCATTCCTGGGTAACAGAAACAATATTGTGAGCTGCAATATTTCTTAGTTTATGTTCTACTTCTACCAGTTCATTTACTCTTTGTGCAAGGAGTTTATCTTCACATTTTGCCTGAATGATATTATTTAATGCCCCCGAATAAACCGGATCATAGCGGAAATAAGAATAGCTTCCCTGTGCAAGCCTTAAAATTTCTGTTCCACTCATTTTCTGCTCATCCCATT
>NZ_JBKVNQ010000046.1:0-21628 GCF_046967715.1 Hominisplanchenecus sp. | reverse complement strand
TTACGAGGTCTGCGAAGCAGGAAGCCCATTGGCTTTAGACAATGGGTAGTTCACCATTAGTAGTTCAATAAGTATGGATGGAGGTTTTTATATGTCAGAATTTAAATTACAAGCCCCATATCAGCCCACCGGAGACCAGCCGCAGGCGATCGACCGTCTGGTCCGTGGTTTTCAGGAGGGCAATCAGTGTGAGACACTTCTGGGTGTTACCGGATCCGGAAAGACATTTACGATGGCAAACGTCATTCAGCAGCTGAATAAACCGACGCTGATCATTGCCCACAACAAAACACTGGCAGCGCAGCTGTATGGAGAGTTTAAGGAGTTCTTTCCTGAAAATGCAGTGGAGTATTTTGTCTCCTATTATGATTATTATCAGCCGGAGGCGTATGTACCGTCTTCTGACACTTATATTGCGAAGGATTCCTCCATCAACGATGAGATTGACAAGCTGCGTCTTTCGGCAACAACGGCACTGGCGGAGCGGAGGGATGTAATCATCATTTCCAGTGTATCCTGTATCTATGGGCTGGGCAGTCCGGTGGATTATAAGAATATGGTACTGTCTCTGCGGCCCGGTATGGAGAGGGATCGGGATGAGGTGATCCACAAGCTGATTGACCTGCATTATGATCGAAATGATATGGATTTTCATCGCGGAACGTTTCGCGTGCATGGCGATGTGCTGGAGATTTTTCCGGCAGAATCGGATGAATATGCGTATCGTGTGGAGTTTTTCGGAGATGAGATCGACCGGATCACCGAGATCGATGTGCTGACCGGAAAGAGCCGCTGTGCACTGGAACATATCGCTGTTTTTCCGGCATCGCATTATGTTGTGCCGATGGATAAAATTCTGGAGGCTGCGAAACATATAGAGGAAGAGCTGGATGAGCGTGTACGCTATCTCAAGAGAGAAGATAAATTGATTGAAGCACAGCGAATTGCGGAACGGACAAATTTTGACATTGAGATGCTCAAAGGGACCGGATTCTGTTCCGGGATTGAGAATTATTCCAGACATCTGTCAGGGCTGGAGCCGGGAGCTACGCCGCACACGCTGATGGATTATTTTCCAGATGACTTCCTTATTATAATAGACGAGTCACACAAAACAGTCCCACAGATTGGGGCGATGTATGCGGGAGATCAGTCCAGAAAAAGTACGTTGGTAGACTATGGTTTCCGTTTACCGTCTGCGAAGGATAACCGACCGCTGAATTTTGAAGAATTTGAAAATAAGATCGATCAGATTCTGTTTGTATCGGCGACACCGGGACAGTACGAGGCAGAACATGAACTTCTGCGTGCTGAGCAGATCATAAGGCCGACCGGACTGCTAGATCCGAAAGTAGAAGTACGTCCGGTCGAAGGGCAGATCGATGATCTGATCGGAGAAGTCAACAAAGAAGTCGAAAAAGGAAATAAGATTCTGATCACAACATTGACAAAGCGTATGGCAGAGGACTTAACCGATTATATGAAAGAAATCGGCATCCGTGTTCGTTATCTGCATTCGGATATTGATACGCTGGAACGAACAGAGATCATCCGGGATATGCGGCTTAATGTATTTGATGTGCTGGTCGGTATCAATTTGCTGCGAGAAGGTCTTGACATTCCGGAGATTACGCTGGTTGCCATTCTGGATGCGGATAAAGAGGGATTTTTGCGTTCGGAGACTTCACTGGTGCAGACGATCGGCCGTGCAGCACGAAATGTGGACGGTCATGTGATCATGTATGCGGATGTAATGACAGATTCGATGAAAGCGGCAATCGAGGAAACCGAGCGAAGAAGGACAATCCAAGAGAAATATAATAAAGAACATAATATAACACCACGGAGCATCAAGAAAGCGGTTCGCGATCTGATCAGTATTTCGAAAAATGTAGAAAAAGAGGCTGAGCCGGAAAAAGATCCGGAATCCATGAATTGCAAGGAACTGGAGAGCGAGATTGCGAAAACGCAGAAACAGATGAAAAAAGCGGCAGCAGAGCTTGATTTTGAAAAGGCAGCAGAGCTTCGTGATCGTATGATCATGTTGAAAAAGCATTTTCAGGAGACAGAAGAGTAGGAGGATATTATGGAAAAATCAGAAAAGAAACAGCCAATGATCAGGATTCGGGGGGCAAATGAAAACAATCTGAAAAGTGTGGATCTTGATATACCACGCAACCAGTTTATTGTTTTTACCGGTCTTTCTGGTTCCGGAAAATCCTCTCTGGCGTTTGATACGATCTATGCAGAGGGACAGAGGCGTTATATGGAGTCGCTTTCCTCCTATGCCAGACAGTTTTTAGGACAGATGGAGAAACCGGATGTGGAGAGTATCGAAGGACTTCCGCCGGCGATTTCCATCGACCAGAAATCAACCAACCGCAATCCGAGATCTACGGTGGGAACGGTGACAGAAATCTATGATTATTTCAGACTTTTATACGCGAGAGTTGGGACCGTACACTGTCCGAAGTGCGGAAAAGTTATCAAAAAACAGACGGTCGATCAGATGGTAGATGCGATCATGCAGCTGCCGGATCGTACCAAAATACAGCTGCTTGCACCGGTTGTACGTGGAAGAAAGGGAACGCACGCGAAGTTGCTGGAAAAAGCGAAAAAAAGTGGCTATGTACGTGTGCGGATCGACGGCAACATGTATGAACTGAGTGAGGAGATCGCACTTGAGAAAAATATCAAGCATAATATCGAAATCGTCGTGGATCGTCTCGTGGTAAAAGAAGGGATTGAAAAAAGACTGACGGACTCACTGGAAAATGTACTGAGCCTGGCAGATGGTCTGGCGTTTGTGGAAGTGATTGATGGAGAATTGCTGCGTTTCAGCCAGAGTTTTGCCTGTCCGGACTGTGGTGTGAGTGTCGATGAGATCGAGCCGAGAAGTTTTTCCTTTAATAATCCGTTTGGTGCCTGCCCGGATTGTTACGGACTCGGATATAAGATGGAATTTGACGTAGAACTGATGATCCCGGATCCATCTCTCAGTATTCTGGATGGTGCGATCACTGTGACTGGATGGCAGTCCTGCACAGATAAAGGAAGCTTTACAAGAGCGATTCTGGATGCACTGGCTAAAGAATATCAGTTTGATCTTGCAACGCCATTTCAGGATTATCCGGAGGAGATCAAACATGTCATTCTTCATGGCACCGACGGAAAAGTCCTGAAAGTGCATTACAAGGGACAGAGAGGCGAAGGAGTCTATGATGTGGCTTTTGAAGGTCTGATCCGTAATGTAGAACGCCGTTATCGGGAAACAGGTTCCGATACGATGAAGCAGGAGTATGAGTCTTTCATGCGGATCACACCATGTAAGACCTGCAAAGGTCAGAGACTGAAAAAGGAAGCACTGGCTGTTACAGTAGGAGATAAAAATATCTATGAAGTAACCTCGCTGTCTATTGAAAAACTGCAGGAATTTATGGAAAAGCTGACACTTACAAAGCAGCAGGAACTGATCGGAAAGCAGATTTTAAAAGAGATCAGGGCACGTATCCGCTTTTTGATGGATGTTGGACTTGATTATCTGACACTTGCAAGAGCGACGGGTACTCTTTCCGGAGGTGAGGCACAGAGAATCCGTCTGGCAACCCAGATTGGTTCCGGACTGGTAGGTGTGGCCTATATTCTGGATGAGCCGAGCATTGGACTGCATCAGAGAGACAATGATAAGCTTTTGAATACATTACGAAATCTGAGAGATCTTGGAAATACATTGATTGTGGTTGAACATGATGAAGATACCATGTTTGCTGCCGATTGCATTGTTGACATCGGCCCGGGAGCCGGTGAACATGGCGGAAAAGTGGTAGCAGTGGGAAATGCACAGGAAATTATGGCGTGTCCCGATTCCGTGACCGGGCAGTATTTAAGCGGTGCAAAGAAAATCCCGGTTCCTTCTGTACGCAAAAAGCCGACCGGCTGGCTGAAAGTGGTCGGAGCAGCAGAAAATAATCTGAAGAATATCAATGTAGATTTTCCGCTTGGTGTTATGACCTGCGTGACCGGCGTTTCCGGTTCTGGAAAAAGTTCGCTTGTCAATGAAATTTTATATAAACATCTGGCAAAAACGCTGAACCGTGCCAGAACCATTCCGGGCAAACACAAAGACATTGTCGGTATGGAACAGCTTGATAAAGTGATCGCCATTGACCAGTCACCGATCGGAAGAACACCGCGTTCGAATCCGGCAACATACACCGGCGTATTTGATCAGATACGAGATCTGTTTGCAGCAACACAGGATGCGAAAGCACGCGGCTACAAAAAAGGAAGATTCAGTTTCAATGTAAAAGGAGGACGCTGCGAGGCATGTTCCGGAGACGGAATCCTGAAAATTGAGATGCATTTTTTGCCGGATGTTTATGTTCCATGTGAAGTCTGCGGCGGAAAACGCTATAACAGGGAGACATTGGAAGTAAAATATAAAGGAAAAAGTATCTATGATGTGCTCAATATGACGGTAGAAGAAGCACTGGGATTCTTTGATTCTATTCCGTCCATAAAACGAAAGATCCAGACTTTGTATGATGTAGGATTATCCTATATCCGCCTGGGACAGCCATCCACCGAACTTTCGGGCGGTGAAGCACAGCGTATCAAACTGGCAACGGAGCTTTCCAAACGCAGCACCGGAAGAACCATTTATATTTTAGATGAGCCGACAACCGGACTGCATTTTGCAGATGTTCATAAACTGATCGAGATTCTGCAGAGACTTGCAGAAGGCGGAAATACTGTAGTTGTGATCGAACACAATCTGGATGTGATCAAAACAGCGGATTATATCATCGATATCGGACCAGAAGGCGGCGATAAAGGAGGAACCGTGATCGCGAAAGGAACGCCGGAAGAGGTGGCGAAAGCTGAGAAGTCTTATACCGGAAAATACGTGAAGAAATATCTGTGAAGATTTTCTTAATGTGCAAATGAATGTTGTAAAAAATAGTTTGGTAAAAATAGGACGCCATGATGATTCGAAAACAATCTCCTGACACGCATCGTTTCCTGTTCGGTTCGCTCGCCTGTTAGCCGCCCTTCGCCTAAACTCGCCTCTTCGAGGCTCAGACAGCGGCTCTCTGGGGCGGCAACATCGCAAACCTCACGACGGAAGCCTCGCTACCGTCAGAGTGATTGTTTTCGAATTCATCATGGCTGTATTATTTTATGCACTATGTTTTACAATGCGGTTTTGTTTGCACATTGCCAAAAGCTACTGGCCTGCCCGGGGTCGCTTAAGCGGAAAGCTTTTTCAAACCACAGATATTTGCTAAAAAACGGCAGAGGCACAGTGACGGTAGCAAGTTTCCGTCGTGAGATTTGTGTCTAGTTTCCGCCGCCGAGCGGTGTCTGAGCAGCGAAGCTGCGAGTTCCAGCGAACGGCGGATCATAGACGGCACAAATCGAACAGGAAACGATGCGTGTCACGTGACCTGTCTTTTTACGTCTGGCACTCTGTAACACTTTCTGTTCATTCTTTTGTACTGAAAAAGAAAAAACGGAACTTGTGACATAAAAATGAAGAAGACACCTGCGGTGCCTTCTTCAAAGGAAAGAGAAAAATTAAAATATTTTGAGGGAGTACTACGCAACGTGTGGGTGTTGCGTAGTGTGAGTTATGAAATATATTAGCTCTTCACTAATACAGCTACAGTATAGAATAGAAATGTGTTAAAAGTATGTCTTAAATATTAATAAAAAATGAAAAGAAGAAAAAAATAAAAACCCCTTTTCAAGAAGAAAGCCGTTGTATATAATAAACCAAGGACAGACAGGGGGAAGATCCTGATGGAGAAAGGAGAACACAGGAATGAATTCAACAGATATTGGAATAGATCTTGGCACTGCGAGTATACTGGTGTACGTGAAAGGAAAAGGCGTTGTTTTAAAAGAGCCTTCCGTAGTAGCCTTTGACCGTGATACAAATAAAATCAAAGCAATCGGAGAGGAGGCAAGACTGATGCTTGGGCGTACACCAGGCAATGTCGTTGCAATTCGCCCGCTGCGTAAGGGCGTTATTTCTGATTATACCGTGACCGAACAGATGCTGAAGTATTTTATCCAGAAAGCGATCGGCAGAATGTCTTTTCGCAAACCGAGGATCAGTGTCTGTGTGCCGAGCAGCATTACAGAGGTCGAGAAAAAGGCGGTGGAAGATGCAACCTATCAGGCAGGTGCAAGAGAAGTTTCTATTATAGAGGAGCCGATCGCAGCAGCCATCGGAGCAGGGATCGATATTTCCAGACCATGCGGCAATATGATTGTGGACATCGGAGGGGGTACCTGCGATGTCGCTGTGATCTCTCTGGACGGAATTGTTGTGAGCACTTCGATCAAAGTCGCCGGTGATGATTTTGATGAGGCAATCATCCGTTATGTAAGGAAAAAACATAATCTTCTGATCGGAGAACGTACGGCAGAAGATATCAAGATCAATATTGGAACTGCGATTGAACGTCCGGATCAGAAAGTAATGGAAGTAAGAGGGAGAGATCTTGTTACCGGCCTGCCGAAAACCGTTCGTGTGACTTCAGAGGAGACAAGAGATGCTTTAAAAGAGACAACTTCACAGATCGTTGAGGCAGTACATGGCGTTCTGGAGCGTACGCCGCCGGAACTGGCAGCCGATGTTGTGGATCGTGGTATCGTGTTGACGGGGGGCGGTTCACTGCTTGGGGGCCTGGAAGAGCTGATCGAAGAGAAAACAGGCATTAATACGGTGACTGCAGAAGATCCGATGACCGCAGTAGCAATCGGCACCGGGAAATTTGTGGAGCTGACAGCCGGCAATGGCAAACTGATAGAGTAAGGGGATTTAAGCAGAAATTCATGGATAAAATAAAAGGATATATAGATCATCTGATTTTTCGGAACAGTGACAATGGTTACACGGTTATGGTTGTGAACCACGAAGGAGAAGAACTGACCTGTGTGGGTACCTTCCCGGTGATCACAGAAGGGGAGCTGATCGAAGCGACCGGGCACTATACCGAACATGCAGTTTACGGGACACAGTTCCAGATCCAGAAACTGGAAATAAAAGATCCGGAAGATACGGCGGCGATCGAACGTTATCTTGGTTCTGGTGTGATCAAAGGGATCGGAATCGCACTGGCAGCCAGGATTGTGCGGAAATTTAAAGAAGATACTTTTCGCATTATGGAAGAAGAGCCGGAACGACTGGCGGAAGTCAAAGGAATCAGTGAGAAAAAGGCCCGTGAGATCTCAGAACAGGTATCAGAAAAAAGAGATATGCGAAAAGCGATGATCTTTTTGCAGCAATATGGTATTTCCAATACACTTGGAGCCAAGATTTATAAGCAGTACGGAGCAAGACTGTACGCTGTGATTCAGGACAATCCATATCAGATGGCAGACGATATAAATGGCGTCGGATTTCAGATTGCGGATGAAATAGCCTCAAAAGTCGGGATCCATACGGATTCTGATTTCCGGGTCCGCAGCGGTATTCTGCATGTGCTGACCAGGATCTCTCTGGAAGGTCATGTGTATCTGCCGAAGATGGAGCTTCTGGCGAGAACGGTGGAGCTTCTGGGCGTAAGTCAGGAGCTGGTAGAAAAACATATCATGGATCTGGCAGTAGAACGCAGGCTGATACTCAAAGAGCAGGAGAGGCAGATTTGCGTATATGGGATCAATGCCTATTACACGGAATTGAATACAGCAAAAATGCTCCATGATCTGAATATATCCTGCAAGATCGATGAGAAGAAGATCAGCAGGCGAATGGATAAGTTGGGAAAACATTCCGGGTATGAGCTCGATGAGCTTCAGAAAGAGGCAGTGGTTACAGCTGCCGGTCACGGACTTTTGGTTCTGACCGGTGGTCCGGGAACAGGAAAAACAACAACGATCAATGCAATGATCGATTATTTTGACTCAGAAGGTCTGGAAGTGCGACTGGCGGCACCAACCGGACGGGCAGCCAAACGAATGCAGGAGGCGACCGGCTGTGAAGCACAGACCATACACCGCATGCTGGAGATTTCCGGGGCAGCAGATGAGGAAGAAGGACCAAAACAGTTTGAACGAAACGAAGAGAATCCGCTGGAGGCAGATGTGATCATTGTGGATGAGATGTCCATGGTGGATATTTATTTGATGCATGCCCTGTTGAAAGCTGTCACCGTTGGAACGAGACTGATCCTGGTTGGTGACAGGGATCAGCTGCCTTCCGTGGGACCGGGAAGTGTCCTGAAGGATATCATAGAATCAAAATGTTTTCCGGTAGTGTGTCTGACACACATTTTTCGCCAGGAGGGCGGAAGTGATATCGTTTTAAATGCCCATAAGATCAATAAGGGTGAACATATCGTGATGGACAATAAGAGCCGGGATTTCTTTTTCCTGAAACGGGAAGATGCAAATGTGATCATCAGTGTTGCACTGACACTGATCCAGAAAAAATTACCTTCTTATGTAGATGCAGATCCGTATGATATCCAGGTTCTGACACCGATGCGGAAAGGGCTTCTTGGTGTGGAACGTCTCAATACGATCTTTCAGCAGTATCTCAATCCACCGTCACCGGAAAAGAATGAGAAAGATACCGGCAGATGCAAATTCCGGGAAGGTGACAAAGTCATGCAGACCCGCAACAACTATCAGATGGAGTGGGAGGTACGCGGAAAATATGGGATTCCGGTTGACAAAGGCTGCGGTGTTTTTAACGGTGACATGGGCATTATCCGTGAGATCAATACATATGCAGAAATGGTGACAGTGGAATTTGATGAGTGCCGTTTTGCAGAATATTCCTTTAAAGAGCTCGAAGAGCTGGAGCTTGCCTATGCACTGACGGTGCATAAGGCACAGGGAAGTGAATATCCGGCCGTGATCCTCCCGCTGCTGAACGGACCGAGGATGCTGATGAACCGAAATCTGCTCTATACAGCGGTCACAAGAGCACGTTCCTGCGTTACGATCGTCGGAAGTCCGTATGCGGTCAATCAAATGATCGATAATAAATATGAACAGATACGCTACACATCCCTGAGGCAGCGGATCTGTGAATTTGTATTATGATTCAGGCACTGGAGGAGATGATCACGCTCCTCTATCCAAGACGCTGTCCGCTTTGTCAGGATATTTTAACAGATAAAGCGGCACTTATTTGTATGAAATGTCGAACAAAAGCAGTACCGATCAGGGGACCGAAATGTAAAACGTGTGGGAAGCCGGTGGCATCTTTGGAAACAGAGTATTGTCCGGACTGTCAGGAAAAAACGCATTTTTTTACATCGGGAAGGGCTGTTTTTCTCTATGAAAAAGAAATCAGGAAATCTGTATATCAGTTTAAATTTCACAACAAAAGAGAATATGCCGGATTTTATGTATCGGAAATGGAGCGTGTCTGTGGAGATGAGATCCGCACCTGGAATCCGGATGTGATCATTCCGATTCCGATGTATAAGAGAAAAAAGAGACAAAGGGGATACAATCAGGCAGAAATACTGGCAAAATGTCTTGGGAAAAGGCTTCAGATCCCGGTTGATACAAAAAGCCTCGTGCGTGTACGGAAAACGATACCGCAGAAAAGTCTTGGAAGAAAAGAAAGAGAAATAAATCTGAAAAATGCTTTTAAAACTTCGACAAATGCGTTAGAATTAAAGAAAGTACTGCTTGTGGATGATATCTATACAACTGGGGTTACGATGGACGAAGCGGCGAAGGTGCTTTGGATGGCGGGAGCAGAAGAAGTACATTTTCTTGTGCTTTGTACAGGAAAACCGGATTGCTGAGAGATACTTTTCAGAGACCGGATTTTATGTTATACTGAAAAAAAGACAGAGGAATCATTAAGGGGTAACTATGCTGAATAAGAAAAAAATACGAACAATGTCTAAAATTGCAGTTATGGAAAAGCACCATGGGGAGGAACTGCAAAAAGCCAGAGAATATTATCGCAGTGATTATGTGGCAGTACAGCTGCTGAAAAATGTGTGTTATCTTACTGTTGCATATATGATCGGACTTCTGCTCTGGGGAGTGGCCAATATGGATATGCTGATCGAGAAGCTTAACCGTATGCAGATCAAGGGGATACTGACCGGAGTGATCGTTAGCTATCTGCTGTGTATGACCGCAGGTCTGCTGCTTACCTATGTGATAACTATGAAACGGTATTTTTACGGGCAGGAGCTGTTCCGGCACTATCAGGTGCTGCTGCAGAGACTGGAAGATGAAGATGATATAGAAATACTGGAAGTGACAGATCTCAGGAGGAAAAAGTGAAGGGAATTTATAATATCAGGACATTATTCGAAAAATATTACAGTGAATATGGAAATTACATCGATGCCGCTGCCAAATTTGTTACAGCGTTGCTTCTGTTTATGCAGATCAATGGTCGGATTGGCGGAAAAAGCATTTTTGGAAATATTTTTGTGGAACTGATTCTGGCACTGATCTGTGCGATCCTGCCGCCGAATGTTATGATTGTACTGGCATTTGTCGCAGCACTGCTGCAGTTTGCGTCCGTATCAATTGCATCGCTGGCAGTCGGGGGAGGCGTTTTGCTGGCAGTACTGCTTTTATATTTTGCATTTGCATCGAGACAGGCATGGGCCATGCTACTGACAATCCTCGGACTTTTCTTCCATGTCCCGTGTATTGTACCGATCAGTTTCGGGCTGATGGGAAGTACAATGTCCGCAGCAGGTATGGCTGCTGGAACGGTATTTTACTATACGTTATTGACAATAGGAAAGCTGGGCGGTGCATCGGTGGATCTTGCGATGGCAAAACAGAGCACTGCGGAAAAGATCCTTGCAGAACTGCAGACAATGATCGATACGCTTCTGGGTGAGCAGGAGATGATCCTGATGCTGGTTGTGCTGCTGGCAGTATTTGCTGTTGTATTTCTGGCAAGAAGGATGGCGATGAAGCATGCATGGAAAGTTGCGATCGCAGCGGGTACGGTCATTTATCTGGTGCTGATGATGGCAGGTTACATGATGCTGCATCTGGAGATCGGGATTTTATGGATCCTGATCGGAACATTGATCTCGGCGGCAGTGGCATTTCTGCTGGAACAGTTGTTTTTTAATCTGGATTACCGCAAAATAGAAAATCTTCAGTTTGAAGATAATGATTATTATTACTATGTCGAGGCAGTACCGAAACGATACCGAAACGATGAGGACAGTCAGGAAATGGAAGCAGGAAGAATCGACAGGAAAGGACGTGAACATCATGATGGGCATGAAACAATTCATTCATAGTTATCTTTCCAGCCTTACGTTTACTTATTCCGATGTGTTGGAGATCATCATACTTTCCTTTGTAGTGTACCACATCCTGATCTGGATCCGGAACACCCGGGCGTGGACTCTGATGAAGGGCATCCTGGTCATGATCGTTTTTATCTTTATTGCCACACTTCTGAACCTGGATTCCATTCTGTTTCTGGTCAGCAAAGGCATCAATGCGATCCTTGTGGCAACGGCCGTTATTTTTCAACCGGAGCTGAGGAGGGCTCTGGAACAGCTTGGCGAAAAGAAGTTCCTTTCTTCGCTGATACCGTTTGATATGGAAAAAGATGCAGAGGAACGTTTCAGCGACAAGACCGTCAACGAGCTGGTGAAAGGCTCCTTTGAGATGGGAAAAGCAAAGACCGGTGCTCTGATCGTTCTGGAAAAAAACACCAAGCTTACTGAGTATATAAGAACCGGTATCGAGCTGGATTCTCTGGTTACCAGTCAGCTTTTGCTGAATATTTTTGAGCATAATACACCGCTGCATGACGGAGCAATCATTGTCAGAGGAAACCGTATTATTTCCGCAACCTGTTATCTGCCTCTTTCGGATAACATGGAGCTGAGCAAAGAGCTTGGTACCCGCCACAGAGCCGGTGTCGGTATCAGCGAAGTGACAGATTCTCTGACGATTATTGTTTCAGAAGAGACGGGAAATGTATCCATTGCACAGAAAGGCGTTCTTACCAGAGATGTGACACCGGAAGAATTGAAAGAACAGCTGGTTATTCTTCAGGATAAAAATGTAAGTACAAAAAGATTTAAATTCTGGAAAGGAAAAGGCAAGAATGAGGAAAATATCAACCAGAATAAAGAGAATATTGACCAGTAATCTTGGCCTGAAAATAGTGTCGGTGCTGGTTGCCTGCATGATGTGGATTTTTGTAGTCAATGTGGATGATCCGGAAAAAGTGCAGTCTTTTTCGGATGTAAAAGTGGAAATCCGCAACAGTGACTGTTTTGGCGTGGACAAGACATTCAGTGTTCAGGAGGATACCGATAAAGTAAAAGTATGGGTGAAAGCGAGAGAATCTGTGCTGAACAAGCTTCAGTCAAAAGATTTTAAAGTGGTTGCCGATATGCGGAATGTGACGCTCGGCAATGCAGTGCCATATACACTGGAATGTACCAGCAGTGCACTCACCAAGGCAAACTGGGAGTGTGAACCGGCATCCCTGAAGATCAAGATTGAAAATGTTGTGCAGGAATCGTTCGGTGTGGAAGTGGATACGACCGGGGAGCCGGTCGATGGATATGACATCGGGACTTCTACGATCAAAGAGGGCGATACGATCAATATTGCGGGGGCGGAGTCGCTGATGAATATCATTCACAGAGTCAGTATGTCGGTGAGCGTGAATGGACTTTCTTCGGATAAAACAGTAAAAGGAAATATTGTTGTCACCGATAAAAATGGCACCGATTTTACACAGAGCCAGTTGGATAAGCTGGTCTTTACAACGAGCAGCGGCGACCTGATCAAAGATGGCGTGTTAAGTGCAAAGATCCAGCTCTGGAAAGTAGAACAGAATGTAAAAGTAAATATCGGAACTTACGGTGACCCGGCACCGGGATACTGTGTGTCCGAAGTGAAAGTGACTCCGGAGAATATCAGTATTGCCGGAGATGAAGAGACACTTGCAGAATTGAACGGGGAACTTTCTTTAACGGATATGATCTCTGTAGAGGGTGTTTCAGAAAGTTTTACCTCTGATACGATTAATCTTGCGGATTATCTGAAAGAAAATTATAAAGATAAATTAAAAGTAAAGAGCGGAACGGCTTCAACCTTATCAGTTCGTGTTATTATGGAGAAGATGGGAACCAAGAAAATTGATATTCCTCTCTCTGCGATTACGATAAAAGGAAGACCGACCGATCTGGATATGGTATTGACACCTGCAGATAAGATCACGGTAGAAGTTGCAGCAGTAGACGGATCGTTGGATAATATTGATCAGAATGATGTCAAGGCAGTGTTGGATCTGACTTCTTATCAGAAAGAAGGGAGACATGAAGTTCCGGTTCAGATTACCCTGCCGAATGGCTACGAACTGACTTCGGAAGTGAAGATTGTCGTAAACCTGACCAAAAAGCAGAAGACAAGCGGCAGCAATACGGTGATTTCAGCTGCGGAGGAGTAGAAGTGAGTAAAAATTATTACAGGGAAAACCGCAGAATGCGGTAACAGGAGGGTAAACTTATGGTAAGTCAGAAGGTAAGAGTGAAAAATCCTTCCGGTCTTCATTTACGTCCGGCAGGAGTACTTTGCAGTACCGCGTTGCAGTTTAAGTGCCGCGTCAGATTTACATTTCGTGAAGCGACTGTGAATGCAAAGAGCGTACTCAGTGTGCTGGGAGCCTGCGTAAAGGAAGGTGATGAGATCACGTTCGAATGTGAAGGGGAAGACGAGGATCAGGCACTTGCCACGATGGTAAAGGCTGTGGAAGAAGGACTTGGAGAAGAACAGAAAAATTAAGATCTTCAGGAAACGTAGATGAAAATCCGCCCGGTTGTTTTGAATGACCGGGCGGGTTTTTGTTTTTCTGTATTCTCTTGTTTACGTCAAAAATCTATTTTCCGGTGTTAAAGTACAGTGGATCAGTAGGGTCATAGCTCTGAGAGAGTGGGATTTTAATGCCTTTTGGTTTACCGAGCGGTCCCGGGTTTGGAGAATCGTATACTACAACGGTCGTACCGATCGGAACGGTGTTGAACAGCCAGTAGGCATCTCCCATACTCAGGCGAATGCAGCCTTCAGAAGCCTGAGTGCCGAGCAGGTTGTATTTATAGGCCGGCAGATTTTTTCTGCCAAGCTGTGGCTGTGGGATCGAATGAAACAGGATTTCACTTGTGATGTGAGAACAGTAATATCCAAACGAAGGTCCATAAAGTGCATGGGTATCCAGTTTATCCTGGATCGTGAATGTACCGAGCGGAGTTCCGTTGTTCAGACCGGTTGAGCATATCATGGCACGCACCGGAGTATTGCCTTTGTAGACAGTAACTACATTTTGCTGTCGGTTTACTTTTACGGTCCAGTTCCCTTCCAGAGCACGGCTTGAGATTCCGGAATCTGAGAATGTATAGGAGGTGCCGCCGATATTTTTAGTGCCGGTCACCATAACACCATCGGACGGATTCAGATAATAGTACTTACCATTATAGTACAGCCATCCGGTATGCATGGAGCCGTAATCATTGAAAAAGTACGTTTTTCCGTCAATCGTTTTAAAGCCTCTGGTGATTTCGCCCTTTGCGTTTGCATAATATTTGCGGCTGCCATAGACGGTCCAGCCTTTTCCGAGAACACCGCTTGAATCAAAAACATAGATTTTCTTTTTGATCTGCTGTACGCCGATGTAAGGTACGCCCATCTTATTTCCCGAAGCATCGGCATAATATTTTTTGCCTTTAGCTTTGAACCATCCGGTCTGAAGGGTGCCGTCTTTTCCGACGCGACACTTTTTCCCATCTTTTTTTACCCATTTGTTTTTATACATGGCTCCTGTTTTTTTGTTCAGGCAGTACCATTTGTTTTTATAAAGGAACCATCCGGTCTGAAGGGTGCCGTTACTGTTCAGATAATACGTTTTTCCGTTGGAAGTTACCCAGCCTTTTTTGGCAAGCGTACCATTTGCTTTTGTAAAATAAGTTTTGTTTTTGTAAGTAACTTTTCCGATCATCATTGCTCCGGTGCTGTCGAAAAAATAAGTCTTTCCTTTATATTTCCGACGGCCAGTCTTTGCGGTTCCGGAAGCACTGATCAGATATTTTTTTCCATTTAAAGCCTGAAGTCCCTTTGGAAGTGATTTTCCGTTGGCTCCGAAACAGTAAATTTTGCCGCCAAGGGTAATGGTACGGTTTGTAAACAGATGATAATTGGCTCCGGCATAATACCAGGAGATACCACTTTCTGATTTTATGGAGAAAAGACCTGTTTTTATAGATCCGTCCGCAAGGAAATAATAAGGTTTTTGGGCGAGGTACATGACACCTTCCTGGGATGGCGTAAAAAGATAGCCGTCCGGGTCAAAATAATATACTTTCTGATCAATGCTACAAAATCCTGTGGCACGGGAACCGTTCTCTGTCAGAAAGAAACGCCCCAGGGCATCTGAATTCCAGCCATATGTGACAGGTGTTTCCGTTTTCGCATCTGGTGCAGCATAAATAGCCTGCGGGATACAGAAAATCAGGGCAGATGCCAGAATGCTGGCAGACAATATTTTCTTAAAATGCATAAACTCCTCCATTCTCTGGAAATTTGCAGTCAAATAAAACATGGATTATAAAAGATAATTCTGTTACCATTACTTTACTATAAAATGATGCAAGTGTCAAAAGTCTAAATTGCGATCAGGCTTGTACAAAAGAGCAATCTAGACTTATTGACACACCGAACACCGAAAACGTAATAAAATGTCGTGTATGCGGCATTTTATGGGAGTTTGAGGTGGTTCCGGTGCAATCCGGAATAAAAAAATTAAATAATAATTAAGAAAAATTAACAGAGGTTTAAGAGATTGACAGGCAGACCTTTTTAGGGTACTATGTAAAGTAATGTGTATCACAAAAATGAACGAAAATAAGAAGTGATTTTTACATTGTGGTTGTAAAAGTAAGAAGAAATTACGAGAGTATTTCGAAATCAGGAGGAAAAGATGAAGAAAATATTAAAAAATCTGGCAGCAGCTGCGATGCTGGGACTTGTATTCTGCACGGGGGTCACATCACATGCTTCGAATGGAAACGTTGTTCTGGTACTGGATCCCGGACATGATGTACACGATGCAGGTGCGAGACGTACCTGGAACGGTGTGACTTATGCGGAGGAGACCATTACTTTAAAAATGGCACAGTACTGTAAAGAAGAGCTGGAAAAATACTCCGGTATCGTTGTTTATATGACAAGGTTCAGCAATAATGTGGACATGGATCGCTATGACCGTGTAAAAGTGGCAAAAGATCTGGGAGCAGATGCACTGGTGAGCCTGCACATCAATTCAACCGGAAATCAGCAGGATACCGTTTCCGGAGCACTTGCCTATGTGCCAATCTCAAGCAACAAAGCAGATTATGCTGTGGAAGCAAGAGCACTTGCTGCGGATATTGTGAGCAATCTTTCAACGGTCGGAATGAAGAATCTCGGCTATCTGAAGGGGGAAGGACTTGGCATTATCTATTATGGAAGACAGTGGAAGATCCCGACCATGATCATAGAGCATGGATTTGTGAACAATCCTTCTGACTGTCTGAAATATTATGGAAGCGATGCCAAGATCAAAGCGGTGGCTGTTGCAGATGCAACTGCGATCGCACGCCATTACGGTATCACGAAAATGCGTGGCTGGAATCAGATCGGAGATGAATGGATTTATCTGGATAAGAACGGCAATAAGAAAACCGGATGGATTACCGATGCAGGCAAAGAATATTATCTGGACGAAGAAGGGCATAAAGTTTCCGGATTTGTAAAAATTAATGATAAAAAATATTATTTTAATGAAGACGGAAGTGCCTACAGCGGATTCCTTCAGGCAAACGGTGCCCTGTACTATGTGAAAAACGGCGGTCAGGTGATGACGGGCCGGTTTAAAATAGGCGAGAAACAGTACTATGCGGCAAAGGGCGGCAAACTGTATCGTGGATTTAAGGTACGCAAAGGTTACAAATACTATTTTGATCCAGAAACCGGAGCAGCACTTAGCGGATTGCAGAAGATCGGAGCAAACTATTATTATTTTGATGTGGCAGGACGTATGCAGACCGGCTGGGTAAAAGTCGGTTCCAGAACCTGTTATTTTAAAAAGTCTACCGGTGTGAGAAGAAGCGGATGGTTCAAATACAGAGGCAAATATTATTATCTGAATCCGAAGACCGGAGCCAAAATGAAAAAACGCTGGGTAGTATATAATGGAAACTATTATTATCTGGACAGGAAAGGTGTCCGCCTTACCGGCACTAAGGCAGTGATCGACGGCAAAAAGTATCGTTTTGATGCAAATGGCATCTGCAAAAAGAAGACAAGAGCCGAGGCAGCCAGACAGAAGGCAGAACAGGTGACACCGGAAACAGGTAATGTGACATCGACAACAGAACAGGTGACACCGGAAACGAAAGCACTTTCGGAATAAAGGAGAAAAAGTCGGATGGCGATCAAAGGATTCGAGATTCTGCTGTGGTTTCTTATCATTCCGCTTGCAGCAGGAAATCTTCCTGTTTTTGAGACAGGGAAGGAGAAAGACTGGTTTGTGCGAATGGCAGATGCTCTGATCTGCGGTTATGTTCTGCTGTTTGCAGTATTTGAGCTGCTGGCGTTGCCGCTCATTTTTACCAGGCAGTCATTTGCAGTTCTGAAATACAGCTATGAGATACTTGCCTGCGTGCTGGCTCTGGCAGGAGTCATCTTTGCCTGGAAAAATAAAAAGAACAGGGCAGATGGAGCAGAACGGAAAAAGAGCCTTTCACGAAAAAAAATTCCAGCGGCCATGTGGCTTGCATTTCTGCTGGTCGCTATACAGATGGGAGCTTATGTTTTTGGCATGGCAACGGATCTGGATGACGCCTTTTATGTGGCAACGGCAACCACGACCCTGGAGACGAACGGGATGTTCACGTACGATGCCTATACCGGAATGCTGGCATCGTATCTTCCGGCGAGATATGTGTTTGCACCGTTTCCGATCCTGCTTGCATTCTACAGTGGTATGGTGCATATGCATGCGGCGGTTGTGGCACATACGGTCGAACCGGTCTTCTTTCTTCTGATTTCCTATCTTGTTTACTGGAAGATCGGAAGAAAACTGTTTGATAAAGATGATCGAAAAGTGGGACTGTTTCTGCTGTTTCTGGTGCTGATTCAGATGTTTTCTTATTATTCAGTCTACACGCAGGGAACATTTCTGTCGATCCGTATCTGGCAGGGGAAGGCTCTTCTGGCATCGTTTGTGCTTCCGGCGATTTTTTTGCAGGCAAAGGAATGCATGGAAACGAACCGGATGTGCGGTGCATGGGTGACATTGTTTTTGATGATGACATCGGCATGTCTAGTGTCTGGCATGGGTATTATGCTGGCACCGATCATGCTGGGGCTTATGACACTTTTGTATGCGGTGAAAGACAGAAATTGGGGAAACATAAAAAGAGCAGTGATATGCTGCCTGCCGAATGTTATCTGTGCGGCGGCATATGTGATCATACGCTAGAAGAAAGGGTAGAATCATGATAACAGCATTTCAGATTGCCATAGAAAGGGCAGGCTGGTACATCGGAAGTGGATGGCATTATCTGTTGTTTGCAGCGGCACTCCTCTTTCTGATCCTGAAACGTGATGACAAAGAAAACCGTAAATGGCTGGTGGGGTATACCCTGTTATTTGCAGCCGTTTATATCTGTCCGCTTACGGCAAGGATCATTATGAAATACTGCATTGGTGGATTTGTTTACTGGAGAATGTTCTGGATTCTGCCAACGTCCGTGATTGTAGCCTATGTGGCAGTGAGCGTATGTACAGCAGGAAAGAAAAAAACGATTCAGGCTGTATGTGCATCTCTGCTGATGGCACTGATCATCGTGACCGGAAAGAATCCTTATGTGGGCGGTCAGGCCATCTATCAGAAAGCAGTCAATATGCAGAAACTTCCGGCGGATGCGTGTCAGATCAGTGAACTGATAGCCGCCACAAGAGCAGAAGGCGAGACGGCTCTTGCAGTGATGCCGGAAGATCTGGTCGGTTATGTGCGGCAGTATGATGCATCGATCCGGCTGCTTTACGGAAGGCGTTCCAAATCAGAGAAACCAGTGCGGAAAATCCGCCGTCAGATGCGAAAAGAACAGCCGAAGATCAAAAAGCTGATTCGCAGGATCCGGCAGCAGGGCGTGAATTATCTGGTTTTTCTTGCAGATGAACAGCAGGATACTAAAATTCAGAGAAATGGATTTGAAAAGATAGGAAAAGTAGGGGGTTACTCGGTCTATAAAGATAAATGGTAAGCATAATCCCATGCATTGCCACAGACTTTGCTATTGTAATTTTGGAGAAAGTGTTGTAAACTTATCGGCGATGTAAAAGTATAGAATTTTATATGAAGAGGATAAGTATATGGAAAACAGAGAACGTTATAAAAGACTGATCATGTTTCTGGCATCTGCATTTATTCTGACACTCCAGACAGGTGTGTTCGCTTATGTATGGTTTAAGGATTATGCATTTTCCGGAGCGATCGGAGAAGCTTTCTGGAAACGCGGAAACTATGTAGTCATTGCACAATATGCTTTGATGCTGTACTTCTTCTACCGTATTTACGGCGGCTTCAAAGTAGGATATTTGCGGGTTTTTGAAGTACTGTATTCCCAGGTTCTTTCCGTGCTCTGTGTAAATGCGATCACGTATCTGCAGCTGGCACTGATCGGACGCTGGAAGTTTACGAAATTCATAGAGCCGATTCTGAAAATGACCGGCGTTGACCTGGTGATCGTTGTAGTCTGGGTCGTATTTATGCGGTGGATCTATACAAAAATCTATCCGCCGAGACAGATGCTGCTGGTATATGGAGATTACAGCCCACAGGATCTGATCCAGAAGATTTCCAGCCGTGAGGATAAATACAACATCTGCGAGAAGATCCATATCAGCAAAGGGCTGGATGCGATCAAAGGGCGGATCGATGAGTATCATGCAGTGGTACTTGGAGATATTCCGGCATCCGAGCGAAATATCCTGCTGAAATATTGCTTTGAAAAAGATATCCGCTGCTACAGCATTCCGAAGATATCGGATATTATGATCATGAGTGCGGAAAATATTCACCTGTTTGATACCTCTCTGCTTTTGTTCCGCCATCGCGGACTGACAGCCGAGCAGCAGTTCTTCAAACGGGCATTTGATATTGTAACTTCTTTGCTTGGAATTATTGTGGCATCGCCGTTTATGATCGTCATTGCCATTCTGGTGAAACTGTACGACAAAGGTCCGGTATTTTATAAACAGGCGAGACTGACAAAAGGAGGCAAAGTCTTTTATGTAATGAAATTCCGCAGCATGCGTGTGGATTCGGAAAAACAGGGAGCAAGGCTGGCGATGAAGCATGATGATCGTATCACACCGGTTGGACGTGTGATCCGAAATCTTCACCTGGATGAATTACCGCAGCTTTTCAATATCCTCAAAGGCGATATGTCTATGGTCGGTCCGAGACCGGAGCGTCCGCAGATCGCAGAAGAGTACAAAAAAGCAATACCGGAGTTTGATTACCGCCTAAAGGTGAAGGCGGGACTGACCGGATTTGCACAGGTTTATGGAAAATACAACACAACACCGTATGATAAATTAAAACTGGATCTGACCTACATTGAGAATTACAGTTTTGTGCTGGATATAAAACTGATGTTTCTGACCTTTAAGATCCTGTTCCAGAAAGAAAATACCGAAGGCGTGGAAAAATGGCAGGTGACGGCTGCTACCAAGGAAAATCTGGAGCAGATCAAAGAAGAGGAAGAAAAGGAAATGAAAGAAACCGGAAAACAGCAATAGGAGAACCGTATTTATGGAAAAAAGACCGTTAGTATCCGTGATCATACCGGCCTATAATTGTGCAGGGTTGATATCAAGAGCGATCGAGTCCGTGTTGATCCAGGAGGTATCGCTGGAGATCATCGTTATAGACGATGGCTCCGGTGACAACCTGGAGCAGGTGCTGGAGACGTATCGGGATAACCCTGCGTTTTCTTTTATTAAAAATAAGACAAATCTGGGTGCGGCCGGAAGCCGGAACAAAGGTGTGGCCATGGCGAAAGGCAGATATGTCGCGTTTCTGGATGCCGATGATTACTGGGCAGCCGGGAAATTAAAAAAGCAGACAGATGCTATGGAAAGGACAGGCTGTGTTTTAAGCTGTACGGCAAGAGAGCTGATGACTCCTCAGGGCGAACTGACCGGACGGATCATTCCGGTAAAAGAAGAAATCACCTACCGTGACCTTTTGCATCATAACAGCATCAACTGTTCTTCCGTTGTTTTGAAAACGGAAGTTGCGAAAAACTATCCGATGGAGCACGATGACAGCCACGAAGATTACATTACCTGGCTGAAAATCCTGCAAAAATATAAAAAAGCTTGTGGTATCCGGGAACCTCTGTTAAAATATAGGCTAAGTAATCAGGGAAAATCAGGAAATAAATTGCAGTCGGCGAGAATGACCTTTATGGTATATCGTTACCTGGGTTTTGGCATCTTGAAATCCTGTTATTATTTTGCTTCCTATGCTCTCCATGGTGTGTGGAAATATTATGGATTTTCCGGGAAAGAGCATAAAAAGACAACGGAAAACCAGAGG
>NZ_JBKVNQ010000045.1:6739-22960 GCF_046967715.1 Hominisplanchenecus sp. | reverse complement strand
GAAGAGGCGAGTTTAGGCGAAGGGCGGCTAACAGGCGAGCGAACCGAACAGGAAACGATGCGTGTCAGGAGATTGTTTTCGAATCATCATGGCGTACTATTTTTTACAAAACTATTTTTATGGCGTTCATTTGCACATTAAGAAAATCACCGTTTCTGAAGAGCTTTACACTTCACTTTCCTGGAGTATTTTCCATAGCTCACATTTTTCCCTTTTTTCCGGAAAGCCCTCACGCGATAGTACACGGTTTTTCGGGAGCGTTTCTTTATTACAAAGCTTGTTTTTTTACCAACCTTTTTCACTTTTACCCATCTTTTATTCTGGTAACGGTAAATCTCATACCCGGAGGCATTTTTTACTTTTTTCCAGCCAAGGATTGCTTTGCCGGATTTTTTATAAGAAATCTTCACTCCGGTTACTTTTGCAGGTGCGGTCGGTTTCGCAGCCGGTTTTGGCGTTTCCGTATTGCCGGACTGATCTGGTACGTGTGTTTCCGGTGTTTCTGTATCCGGCTGTGGCTTTTCGGTTTCGTTGGTATCCGGAACAGCCGGTCGAACTTCCAGTTTTTTGATTGCAGTTTCCAGATTTTTTGCCATTTCGTCAACGAGATTCTGCTGTGCGGCAGTGCAGTCACGGTTGATGGCCTGGATGGCTTCTTTTAAGCGGCTGACGCTGTCCGGTGTGTACCGGTAAAGATCAGAATCATCCGGAACGGTTTTCAGCAGTTCATCGATCTTGCTATAATCTGCCGGGAAAAGTTCTTTTGGATCTTTGCAGGTCAGTCCTTTCTTTTTGGCATAAGCTTCTCCTGCACTTCCGGCAGATGCATATACGACAAAGTTATTCGGGCATCCGTTGAAAGCTTCGTAAACATTGCCATTGCTTTCTTCATATGCGATCGTTGTCACACTGTCCGGAATATAAACTTTTTCCAGGTGCTCACAGTTTTCAATGGCATCTTCTTCCAGTTTTTTTGTACCTTCTCCGATTTTCAGAATACGCAGGTTCGAAAGATTAGTGAGCGTATTTTTTTCCAGGATTTCTATCGGTTTCAGGGTAACTTCGGAAATACCTGCCGGGACAGAGTAGATTCTTGAGTAATCTTTGGAATAAAGTATTCCGTCATAGGACGCAAATACCGGATTGTTTTCATCTACGGAAATAGATTCCAGAGATTTTGAATAGAAAGAACGGATCTCATAGTCACTTAAGTAGATTCCGTATTTTACCGTTGCCGGAAGCACCAGTTCTTTTGCTGCTGTATCCTGAAAGGAATGTTCATAATAAATCTGGCTTTCTGCGGCGATACTGATCACAGGATAACCATTGCAGCTTTTCGGGATTTCCAGACGCTCCGCATTTCCGGTATAGCCGACAGCACCAATGCCGCCCAGATAGTAAGTAAATTCAAAGCCGTCCTTTTCATAAAGAACAGCTTCCAGGCT
Organism: Hominisplanchenecus sp.; assembly: GCF_046967715.1. Taxonomy (NCBI): domain Bacteria; kingdom Bacillati; phylum Bacillota; class Clostridia; order Lachnospirales; family Lachnospiraceae; genus Hominisplanchenecus; species Hominisplanchenecus sp. The sequence goes on along the minus strand of NZ_JBKVNQ010000045.1, from coordinate 21,515 downwards.
GTCTGTTTTATAATGAGAAGAGATGTCGGAAGGATCATCCAGCGAGATCTGCCACATGGATGCATCGACGATGCCCCATTTGCCGTCACACAGAACGAAATCCCATGCATGGCCTTCGGTTTCCCAATAGCCGTGGGCGATGATACATGGAACATCGATGGCGGCGAGCATGGTCTTACAGAGATTGGCTTTTCCCTGACATACTCCGGTTTTCTCTTTGAATACTTTATAAGGATCATTTTCTTCCAGATCTGCAGGGGCATCTTCTCCGACAGAAGCCTTCAGACTGGTGTCTTTTGCCCACTGATAGATGGCAGTGATCTTGTCTTTTGTGGAACTGTATTTTTCTGTTAAATCTAAAGTAAATGTACGGATTGTCTGATACTGTGAATCCGTGATATTCAGATGCTGTGTTCCGATAAATTCTTGTGCGGAATTGCTGTTAAAATCAGAAGCGAGAATCTGAAGACAATCGTCGGTGGTGTTTGCCGCATTTGCGGTTGTATGCAAAGGTATGACCAGGCATACAAACAGAAAAAAATGAAGCAAAACAGAATACATATTTTTTTTCATGAAATAACCCTCTCTTTCTAAAAAGATATCGTGTTTTACGGATGAAAAGAATATGGTAATCTTTTCGTAACTGTGAAGGTAGTGAACAGTTACATCTTTTCATTGTAATCCGGATGTTATATTACATAATCATTTGCATAAGTTTCACGCTGCTGATCCAGAAGATCCTGCAAAGTGATCCCATCTACATAGTCATCAATGACTTTTTTCAATCCTTTCCATACGGAAAGTGTCGTACACATGTCGGCTCTCTGACAGAGTACCGGCTCATTGTCCAGACAGGCAACCGGTGACAGACTTCCCTCCGTTGCACGTAAGATATCACCGACGGTGTATTTGTCCGGTGTTTTTGCCAGACGGTATCCGCCCTGAAATCCGCGGCTTGCGAGCAGGAAACCGGATTTGTTCAGGATCGGGATGATCTGTTCCAGATATTTTTTGGAAATATCCTGTCTTGCTGCGATGTCTTTTAAAGCGATGTAACCCTCGCTCTGATGTTCTGCAAGATCCAGAAGCATACGCAGAGCATATCTTCCTTTTGTAGAAATTTTCATTTTTTCTCACCTCGTTTCATATATTAGCAGTGTTGAAAGTGTTGTCCTCCGGCATGACACCTGTGAATTGCTTCACTGCCGGGTGATTTCAGCAATGGAACGTTCAACCTTAGAATGATAGTATCATATTTCCTATCGTATTTCTAGAGATTTAAAAAGGGAAGTCTGAAAAAAATGAAAAAAGGTGTTGACAAATACTGGATGTTGGCATATAATTCGAATAAATCATATAAAACATATCGAAAAGGTAGGAATAAATAAGGAGGAAAATAACATGTCCAACATTTATAAAGGAACTTTAGGATTGATCGGAAACACACCACTGGTAGAAGTTGTAAACATAGAAAAAGATCAGGAGCTTTCAGCAACTGTCCTGGCAAAACTTGAGTACTTTAACCCGGCAGGAAGCGTAAAAGACCGTATTGCAAAGAGCATGATCGAAGACGCTGAGAGCAAAGGACTTCTGAAAGAAGGTTCTGTTATCATCGAGCCGACATCCGGAAATACCGGTATCGGACTGGCATCCATTGCAGCAGCAAAAGGATACCACATCATCTTGACCATGCCGGATACGATGAGTATTGAAAGAAGAAACATCCTGAAAGCATACGGTGCAGAACTGGTGCTGACAGAAGGTGCAAAGGGTATGAAAGGTGCCATCGCAAAAGCAGATGAGCTGGCAAAAGAAATCCCGAACAGCTACATTCCGGGACAGTTTGTAAACCCGGCAAACCCGGCAGCACACAGAGCAACCACAGGTCCGGAAATCTGGAAAGACACAGACGGCAAGGTAGATTTCTTCGTAGCCGGTGTTGGTACAGGCGGAACACTGACAGGTGTCGGTGAATATCTGAAAGAGCAGAATCCGGATATCAAGATCGTGGCAGTAGAGCCGGCAACTTCCCCGGTTCTTTCCGAAGGCAAGGGAGGTCCACATAAAATCCAGGGTATCGGTGCAGGATTTGTACCGGAAGTACTGGATACAAACATTTATGATGAAATCATCAAAGTAGAAAACGAAGACGCATTTGCAACAGGCAAACTGATTGCCAAGAAAGAAGGCGTACTGGTAGGTATTTCCTCAGGTGCAGCTCTTTACGCAGCAATCCAGCTGGCAAAACGTCCGGAAAACAAAGGAAAAACCATTGTAGCACTGCTTCCTGACACAGGAGATCGTTACTACTCCACAGCATTATTTACAGACTAATTCAAAGAAAGGTAAAATGCCACGCCAGATGGCAGTAAAAGGTGAATAACATGAGCGAAAAAATTACAAGAGAAAACAGAAAATTTAAATTTGAAACATTACAGCTTCACGTAGGTCAGGAAACTCCAGACCCGGTCACCGATGCAAGGGCAGTTCCGATTTATCAGACTTCTTCTTATGTATTCCGTAACTGCGATCATGCAGCTGCAAGATTTGGTCTGGCAGATGCCGGTAACATCTACGGAAGACTGACAAACCCGACAGAGGATGTATTCGAAAAGAGAATCGCAGCTCTGGAAGGCGGTGTTGCAGCACTGGCAGTAGCATCCGGAGCAGCAGCTATTTCATATACCATTGAAAACCTGGCACAGAACGGTGACCACATCGTATCTGCAAAAAATATTTACGGCGGTTCCTTCAACCTGCTGGAGCACACACTGCCACAGTACGGTATCACAACAACCTTTGTAGATATCTTTGATCTGGATGCAGTAGAAGCAGCTATCCAGGATAATACAAAAGCTGTTTATATCGAAACTCTGGGCAACCCGAATTCAGACGTAGTAGATATTGAAGCTATCGCAAAGATCGCTCATGCACATAAAATCCCACTGGTTGTTGACAATACGTTTGCAACACCATACCTGGTAAGACCGATTGAGTACGGTGCAGATATCGTTGTACATTCTGCAACAAAATTCATCGGCGGCCATGGAACAACCATCGGCGGTGTTATCGTAGATGGCGGTAAATTCGACTGGGAGGCATCCGGTAAATTCGCTTCTCTGACAGAACCGAACCCAAGCTACCATGGCATCAGCTTTACAAAAGCAGTAGGACCTGCAGCATTTGTTACAAAAATCCGTGCAATCCTGCTGAGAGATACCGGTGCAACCATCTCTCCATTCCACTCATTCATTTTCCTGCAGGGACTGGAAACACTGTCTTTGAGAGTAGAGCGTCATGTAGAGAACGCACTGAAAGTCGTACAGTACCTGAAGAATCATCCGCAGGTAGAAGAAGTACATCATCCGTCTGTTTCGGATGATCCGAAACAGAAAGAGCTGTATGCAAAATATTTCCCGAACGGCGGCGGCTCTATCTTTACCTTTGAGATCAAAGGTGACGCACAGAAAGCAAAAGATTTCATCGACAATCTGGAGCTGTTCTCCCTGCTGGCAAACGTAGCAGACGTAAAATCTCTGGTTATCCATCCGGCAACCACTACACACAGCCAGTGCACAGAGGAAGAACTTCTGGATCAGGGGATCAAACCAAACACAATCCGTCTGTCCATCGGTACAGAGAACATTGATGACATCATTCAGGATCTGGACGAAGCATTCAAAGCAGTACAGTAAGAATAAAAGCGTGTGAAGTACGGAACAATCCGTATGGCATCTTTATAAAATACAGGTGAGAAATATAAAAATAAAGCAACGATCGTGAAAACGAGAGCAGAGAAATGTGCGAAAGAGGCACAGATCTCTGCTCTTTTTTATGGAAAATAAAAATGTTTTGAGAAAAAGGAGGAAAATTATGAGAAAAAGAGTATCACGTATTCTGGCGGTAACGCTGGCAACCGCAGTTACGGTCACCGCCATGCCATCTGAGGCAGAGGCAACATTTCGAAGTTTTGACAGTGTGCCAAAAGCGGTATCCCAAGCAATTTCGCAGGCGGCATCACAAAAAGAGATCCGTTATTTTCCGGTAACGCTTTATGATTATGATCAGGAGACGATCAATCAGGCAGTTTATCAGGAAGACAAGGCAGAAAATCCGAACAGCAGAGTTCTTCGGGGTATCTATTTTTCGAATGGTGCTCCCGGCAGCAGCTATACCACCTGGAATACCTGGACCGGTCTGCTGACGACAAATAATACGATCTCATCCACGCAGACCAGTCAGAAGGGTTATGTTTACAGCGGCCTGGTGGGTTCTGACATGCAGAATGGAAACATTCATTTTACGGTTCCGGACGGCGGCATTTTTGATTCCGGTGACACAAAAACAAAAGAAGTTTACACGAATGTCGGACTGCCGTTTGTATATGAAAATGGATATTATACATTTGATGCAAGTCAGGATTCAGCGTATTTTTCTGGAACAGCAGCAAGTGAAACGAATCTGACCTGGAATGACACGGCACAGACGAATAAGACAGATAACAGAAAGGGATTTTATCCGTTCAACAGCGGAACGAGTGTGAGGACGCCGGATTATCATTTTGGAATGATCGCAACGATTCCGTTTTCCATGACGGCAGATGGCAAAATTTCCAGCACTTCAGACGAAGATATCAAGTTTGAGTTTGCCGGTGATGATGATGTGTGGGTATTTATTGACGGAAAACTTGTTCTGGATATCGGCGGCATCCACGATTCAGTCAACGGAACGATTAATTTTGCACAGAATAAAACAGAAATTTCCGCGACCAGTTCCGGTCAGACAAGCGGAATGTTTATTAAAGGAGGAAGATCAACAGCCGGAAAGATCTCAAAAAAAGTGTTCCGGGATTCTGAAGGTGCGGGTATTTTTGATACCACGTTAAAAACATTTGCAGCGACCGATCAGCATACGCTGACCGTCTATTATCTGGAACGTGGAGAAGGAGCTTCCAACTGTAAAATCAAATTCAATCTGCCAATGAAAGATACCGTTTCGGTGCATAAAACAGTCAAAACAACAGACAGTAAAGGAATAAAACTGGATGACAGTATTTTAGCACAGATCAGCCAGCGAGATTTTTATTTTACGCTCTACCGTGACGGCGAAGCAGTGTCAGATGCAACTTACAATCTCTATGACATCAACAATCAGTATGTAGATACGAGAATGACCGGAATGGACGGAAGGTTTGCACTGAAAAATGGTCAGACTGCGAAATTCATCGGAACGATGGATGAAGATGACGGCAAAACCTATTATATTACCGAGGCGGACAACGGAGCGAGCTGGATCGCTCCGAAATGGAGTTATCAGGCGGAAGCAGCCGGTGGTTTCCATGTCGTGGATTCGGACAGTGCCGGAACGAGTATGAGCGTGACTGCAAAAGGTGAAGCAGACAAAGCAGATCAGGTATCGTTCACCTGTGAAAATGAAATGCTGCACAAAGAAACAGCATCTTTTGAGGCAAATGACGATTATATTGTTCTGGACTACGGACTTCCGGTTAAAATTGATCCTCTGGTAAATGATCTGGCAATCGGAGGCAGCAAAGAACTGGTTGAAATCGACAGCAATTCTCTGAAATATGGAACGGCCGAAGTAAAAGACGGAAAAATCCATTACACGCTGACAAAACAGCTGACCGGCGTAGAAGTTTTAAATTATACTGCAAAAGTAAAGAGTACAAACGGTGTAGATGATCAGGAGGCACAGGCAAAGGTTTATATCATTCCGGCGACCGACATGTATTATGAAGAAGATTTCGGAATGGCAGAATATCCAAACGGAAGCTGGAAACAGGAGGGAACACCTCAGGAGGATTACCAGGAACCGGGCGTAGTCGGGGATGCCGGTGACAGTCCGTATGGTTCAGATGTTGCTTATTTAAGTGACAGCGAAGACAGCAACGGTTCCAGCTGTTATGTAAGCACAGAAAAAGGTGCAGCAAAATTTACTTACACCTTTACCGGAAAGGGAACTTCTTTCTTTGCAAGGACATCCAATAACAGCGGCTATCTGCGGATCGTGATCAGAGATGCAAAAGGCAGAGAAATCTATCATGGATACCGCAACACCATTTATCAGAGTGAAAACAAGATCACTTTATACAATATTCCGGTATTTACCTGGAATACTTCCGAATATGGCACATATAATGTAGAAGTGTCTGTTGCAAAGGCGGGAAATCGTTTTGGCTCAGATTTCTGGCTGGATGGGATCCGTGTGATGCAGCCGCTTGATGAGACGGATGAACATGCGGATATTGCAGCACAGGCCTACAACCAGGATGGTGAAGCAAATATGACGGCAGTTACACTGCGTCAGAAACTTCTCTCCGATTATACGGAGGTTGATGAGAACGGCGAGATCCAGTGGGATGGAAAAACATTTGTGGTATTTACCGATTCAAACGGTAAGATCAAAAAAGCTTCCGAATATAAGAGCAACGGGCCGAAAGAAGAGGTTTATCTTGATGAAGATCAGAGCGTAACCTTTTCTTTAAAAGACTGGGATCCAAATACGAACAAACTTTATCTTGGAGTAAAAGCTCCGTTCGGAAATGCAAAAGTCTCAGTCAACGGACAGATCCTGGAACTTAAAAATGCAGCAGACTGTTATTATGAAATTTCAAAATGTGCGGATATCAGTGAAAAAGACGGAAGCACGATAGCTACATTTGAGATCAAAGCCGAAGAGGGACTGGTTTCCGCAACCAATATCAAAGTAACCGGAAATGCCGAGTTTACGATCATAAAGAAACAGACATACGGGAAGGGGAATGGATATGAAGAAAACGTATGAAACTCCAAAAGCAGAAGTGGAACGCTATCAGCTGGATGCTTCGATCGCCAGCAACTGTGAAACGGTCGTCCACAACGGTCCGCAAATGAACGGATACAGCCAGTGCAGCGATTACATCGATCCGTTTGAGACATACAGTGCTGCAAGAAGTGTGCACAATGTACAGTTTTATTCGGAGGATACGTGCGACTGTTACACGACAGCAGGCGGCGGTTACTGGACATCCTGAACACAAAGAGAAACAGAAAAAGCGAGGTACCGGGGATGCACATCATGTTATGCCTTGGCGGCGTGAAAATCTGTCTGGACTGTGAAAAAGAAATTCAGATCGAAGATGTGTTCCTTCCATTTATAATCCGGGAAAGATCCGGTATATCCGGGCAGGATGAAAAATGGAAAGAGACAGATATTCTGGCGGCGGTTTCCTGGAAGTGGGTAAAGCCGCCGCTTCGTTCTGCGGTAAAGCTTGGAGAAGATCTGATCCAGACTTACTATCGCAGGGAAGAGAAAAATTACTGTATTGTGTGGGAGGGAGAAAAGGGAGCAATTTCCTGCGTGGAATACGACGATACTTTTTCACATGTTTCGTGCAGGATACAGGAACGGCTGCTTCCGGTTGCACCGAAAAGTCTTGGTGAAATCCTGCGTTATTTTCCGATGCGGGCCATCCTTCAACAGTTTCTTGTACTGTTTTTTCACGCGGCACAGATTACATATCAGGAAACCGGGATTTTATTTGCCGGACCATCCGGGGCGGGAAAGACCACGCAGGCAAAACTCTGGGAGAGGTTCAGAAACGCCAGGATCATCTGCAATGACCGGACACTTCTGCGAAAACAGGACGGAAACTGGCACAGCTACGGCTATCCGATGGATGGATCACAGCCGGTGCGAAGCGGGGAAGTGCATGTGGCGGGATGCATCGTTCTGGTAAAACAGTCGCAGAATGGAAAGAGCAGCATCGAAAGACTGCGGGCAGGGAAAGCGATGGCACAGCTGATGCCGCAGCTTGTGATCGACTGGTGGAGTGAAAATGCCAGAAACCAGGCGGCAGAGAATCTGTTTTTGTTGCTGAAAGAAATGCCAGTCTACCAGCTGACTGCAACGATGGATGAGCAGGCAGTTGCGTGCCTGGAAAAAATCCTGAAGATGGACGATATCTGTAGGAAAAGATAAAATGAAATTTATTCAGACATGCAAAATGTGAAGCGAGTACAGAAGTAAGGTATACGGAAGAGTGTCACAAGAAATACATAACGTATGCTTAAACAGGAAGGAGAAGAGAAAATATGCAGGGAACGATCAGCAGGCGTTTATGGGCAAAAGCGGGAGCGGAGAGAATCCCACTGACCGGGGCATTTGAACTGCTCCCGATCTGTAATTTTGCCTGCAAAATGTGTTATGTCCGTAAAAGCAGGGCAGAAGTGGAGAAAGCAGGCGGACTGATGGATGGAAAGAGGTGGCTTGAGATTGCAGAAGATGCCGCAAAATGTGGTTTGCTGTTTCCGCTTCTGACGGGCGGGGAGCCGTTTCTGTACGAAGATTTTCAGGAAGTCTTTGCCGGAATGCAGGATCTTGGAATGCAGGTCAGCATCAATTCCAATGCATCCCGGATCGATCAGAATATGGCCAGGTGGCTTGGCAGGCACACACCGACCAGGATTAACATCACACTTTACGGGGCGAGTGAAGAGACTTATCAGAAGCTCTGTGGAAACGGCGAATCCTTTCTGAAAGTGAAAAATGCCGTCCGATGGCTGAAACAGTATGGGGTGCCGATCAAATTGAACGCCAGCATTACACCGCAGAATGTACAGGATCTGGAGAGTATGATTTCTTATGCAAAAGAGTGTCAGATACCGATCCAGGCGGCAACCTATATGTTTCCGCCGATCCGCCGAAACGCAGCAATGGTCGGACAAAATGAACGCCTCTCCCCGGAAGAGGCCGCACTTGCCAGAGTAAAGACCAATTTTCTGACCGGAGAAGGGGATTGGTTTTGGCGGCAGGCTGAGCGGTTTGGCAGATTCCAAAAAGGCGAGGAACGGTTTCGGGAAAATTTTGACGAAGAAAAAAGATGTGAAGACAAAAAGATGACGGATGAAAATGTGATGACCATGCACTGCCGAGCCGGACACTGTTCTTTCTGGGTGGACTGGCAGGGCAATCTGGTCAACTGCGGCATGTACGCTTCGGCAAAAACATCTTTAAAAGAGCGTTCTTTTGCAGAAGCCTGGAAAGAACTGGTTGCACAGACAGAAAAAGTATGCTGTTCTCCGGCGTGTATACATTGTGCAAACAGAAAAATCTGTCATCCCTGCATTGCGATGATCGCTGCCGAATGTGGAGAAGAAAAAGGATGTCCGGAATATCTCTGCCGGATGCATGCGGCAGAGGCAGAAGTTTATCAGGCTGTGCTTGAAAAATGGAAGTCAGGCTGTGGGGATGCGGAAGTATTTCCCGTTCTTTTCTGATACTTGCCGTATGTCAGGTATTTGGCAAAAAAAGTGTCAGAAACACAAGAAAAAAAGTGTCAGAAACACAAGAAAGACTTGACTTCTTTTCGATGTCATGATAAACTGATTTGGCGAATGGAAGTAGGTCTTTTTTTTATGCCTAAAATTCATCAGCCCATAAAGGCTGTGAGCAAAAAACAAAGAGAGCGAGGTGGAAGTTTTGCGCACAAGAATTACATTGGCATGTACAGAATGCAAACAGCGTAATTACAACATGACAAAGGATAAGAAAACTCATCCTGAGAGAATGGAAACCAAGAAGTATTGCAGATTCTGCAAGAAACACACGAATCACAAGGAAACCAAATAAGCCGGGTGCGAAAGGATAAGTGATTATATGAGCGAAAAGGAAAAGAAAGAAAAAGCTCCTAAAAAAAGCTGGTTCGACGGTCTGAAAGCTGAGTTCCGCAAAATTATCTGGCCGGATCAGAAATCCATCGGCAAGCAGACGGCAGCAGTCCTTAGCGTTTCGGTAGTACTGGGCGTTCTGATCACCATCATTGATATGATCGTACAGTACGGTGTTGATTTCTTAGTAAAATAAGGACAGGGTGATAATATGTCAGATGCAAACTGGTATGTAGTTCATACTTATTCAGGGTATGAGAACAAGGTAAAGGCCAACATTGAAAAAACAATTGAAAACCGTCACCTGGAGGATCAGATCCTTGAGGTTCGAGTTCCGATGCAGGAAGTTGTGGAAGTGAAGAACGGTGCCAAGAAGCAGGTTCTGAAAAAGCTGTTTCCGGGCTATGTTCTGCTGAACATGATCATGAATGATGATACCTGGTATGTCGTAAGAAATACCAGAGGTGTTACCGGCTTTGTTGGACCTGGATCCAAGCCAGTTCCGCTTACAGAGGAGGAAATGGCACCGCTCGGAATCAAACCTGCAGAACTTGAGATTGATTTCGAAGAAGGCGATACGGTTACCATCACCGCAGGTGTATGGAAAGATACCGTAGGCGTTATTCAGTCCATTAATCCAAGTAAACAGATCGTGACAATCAATGTCGAACTGTTCGGACGTGAGACTCCGGTAGAGATCGGTTTCACAGAAATCAAAAAAATGTAATATTTTTGGTATGCGTCACCGGCTGTGGCCGATGCCGCAATGTTGTAAGTAACAGAGAACCGCTTCGGAACAATCGGAAACCGAAGCAAGTGGGAGGGAAACCCCCGACAATACCACATAGGAGGTGCCTAAGATGGCAAAAAAAGTAACAGGTTATATTAAATTACAGATTCCTGCTGGAAAGGCAACACCGGCTCCACCAGTTGGTCCGGCACTTGGTCAGCATGGTGTTAACATCGTTCAGTTTACAAAGGAGTTCAACGCAAGAACAGCAGATAAAGGTGATCTGATCATCCCTGTTGTTATCACAGTATACGCAGACAGAAGCTTCAGCTTCGTAACAAAGACTCCGCCGGCAGCAGTACTGCTGAAAAAAGCATGCAACATCAAATCTGGTTCCGGTGTTCCGAACAAGACCAAAGTTGCTACAATCTCTAAAGATAAAGTAAGAGAGATCGCTGAAATGAAAATGCCGGATCTGAACGCAGCATCTGTAGAAGCAGCTATGAGCATGATCGCTGGTACAGCTCGTTCTATGGGTATCACTGTAGAAGACTAATTCATTTCATACAGGCTTCACAATAAGCTTGCAGTTCCGTAAACGAAAACGAAAAAACGTGGGAGGGATATTCCCGCAAACACCACCAGGAGGTTATTTAATATGAAACGAGGAAAGAAATACGTAGAGGCTGCGAAAGCAGTTGATCGTGCAACTCTCTATGATATTCCAGAAGCAATTTCTTTAGTAAAGAAAGTTGCTGTTGCAAAATTTGACGAAACAATCGAAGCTCATATCAAAACAGGATGTGACGGACGTCACGCAGATCAGCAGATCCGTGGTGCAGTAGTTCTGCCTCATGGAACTGGTAAAACAGTTCGTGTTCTGGTATTCGCTAAAAACGCAAAAGCAGACGAAGCTCAGGCAGCTGGTGCTGATTTCGTAGGCGGAGAAGAACTGATCCCGAAGATCCAGAATGAAGGATGGCTGGATTTCGACGTAGTAGTAGCAACTCCGGACATGATGGGTGTTGTAGGTCGTCTGGGTCGTGTACTTGGTCCTAAAGGACTGATGCCAAACCCGAAGGCTGGTACCGTTACTATGGACGTAACAAAAGCTATCGCTGATATCAAAGCTGGTAAGATTGAGTACAGATTGGACAAGAATAACATTATCCATGTGCCACTTGGAAAAGCTTCCTTTGAAGAGGATGCACTGCGCGAAAACTTCCAGACGCTTATTGATGCAATTAATAAAGCAAAACCAAGCACACTGAAAGGTCAGTACCTGAGAAGTGTTACAATCGCTCCTACTATGGGACCGGGCGTAAAACTGAATCCGGTAAAACTGGTTTAATTCAAGTTTGTAAGGCGAGCAGAGGCCGCTGTATCGAGAAATCGGTATGGCGGTCTTTTTTTGGCATCATTATATAAAACAACTAAAATACACCTGTTTTTTTCTGATTCTTTATGGTAATATGATATCATATGTAAACAGATGCGAAAGAATGAGAGGAATTTTGCATCTGATCTTACAAAAAAGCAGATTTGATTCAGTAAATCTGCATACAGCCTCTGTCAGACTGCGGAAGCGTATGGGAAAACAGACCATGCGATGTATGGTGTGCAGCTTGCAGCAGGAAGACGGGGATTCTTAAAATTAAAAACAGGAGGTTACTATGAAAAAGAAAAAAACATGGAGCAGCATGGCGAAACGAACAGCATGCATTCTGACGGCGTTATGTGTTGCTGCGGCAGCAGTGCCGGGCACGGGTGGTTATAATTATAACGAAGTGTTTGCGGCGGAAGAAGCGGATGACCTGAGAGAAGGTCTGTCTGTTTATCTGAATTTTGAGGATGCCCTGACCACGAACAGTGCATCACAGTCTGCCCAGAAAGTGGAAGTGCAGGGCAGCGGAGTTACCAGAAAAGAGAGCGAAGGTATTTCGGGAAGTGCGGCATATTTTGATGGAACATCTGCATCTTCGCTGAAACTGCCAGATGCAGTCAATGCAGCTCAGGATGATGTCACGCTGATGGCATGGATCAAATGCGATGACGATATGTTTGGCGGCAGCACGGACAAAAAATATCTGTTTCAGCAGACAGGGGAGGGACGGAGTATCCTCTATCTGGATTCCAATATGAAACTTGGAACTTATGTGACAGCCAGCGATGTGCTGAGCAAGAGCCCGGTAGCCGGAGGCAAATGGGTGCATGTGGCATTTACAAGCAGCCATACGGCGAAAAAAGCACAGTTTTATATCAATGGAAAACTGGTAAACGAAAACACGTTGGACGGTAGTTATGTAGATGCACTCACGGATCTCCTGATCGGAAATCATAAGAATGCTACTGAAAAAACGGGTTTCAAAGGATATATGGATGAAGTGCGTTATTATAAAAAAGTGATGACACCGGCACAGATCCAGAGTATTTACAAGGTTTATTCTGAAAATGCTGTCACGAACATAGACATTACGGTGGATACTTCCAAAGAAGTGCGTGAAATCTCAAAAGCAATGTTTGGCATCAATCATCGTTATCATAATAATGCTTACAGCTCATGGAACGCATCAGAAAAGAAAGTGGAAGCTAAATTTAATGAATATGTAAAAGAAGCACATTTTGGTTCTGTACGTTATCCAGGTGGAACGGTATCCAATCTGTTTGACTGGAAACGCAGCATCGGACCTGCAGAGCAGCGAAAGAAAACAGTACATGGACTTCCGGAAACATCTGATCCGATCACACCGAATTTCGGGCTGGATGAGGCAATGAGCTGGATTTACGATGATATCAAAGCAGAGGCGGTCTGGGTTTATGGCATGGGTCAGGGAAGTGCAGCAGATGCGGCAGATTTGATCGAATACTTAAATGCACCGGCAGACGGTGATGTGACGAACCCAAACGGTGGCGTAGACTGGGCAGAAGTGCGTGCAGCCAATGGGCATCCGAAACCTTATGGTGTAACACGTTTTGAAATCGGAAATGAAATTGGTTATTACAGACAGACCTACTGGATGGACGGCAGAGGAAACACTGACTGGATGGATGCTTATATTGACGGCGGCAGAATGACTTTCGGTCAGAATACCAGGACGGTTAAGGAAGAGGACTGGAGAGATCAGGCCACAAACAGTGATGGAACAGCAAATCAGGTTCGCTATGTACGTTATACACCGGCAGTAGAAAATTCTGTGGCTGTCTATGTAGGCGGAACACAGTGGCAGATCGTGGATTCCCTGGAAGGCAAGGGGGCACAGAATGTCTGCACTGTAGACAGCAAAACAGGTAAAATTACATTTGGTGATGGAATAAATGGAAATATTCCACAGTCAGGAAAGGCAATCACCGCATCTTACCAGAGTGACCGTGATGGATTTGTGTCGTATTATCAGGCGATGAACAAGATTGCCGATGAACTGGGGATGGAGATCCAGGTATACTGCGGAAGCGGCAATCAGGTTTCTTTTGTGCAGAAAATGGCACAGAAAGGCTATAATAATTATTACGATGGTGTTGTTATCCATCCGTACAGTGATACAAGCGGTGGAGTCATTGCAGACAATGATCCGGAGTTCTATGAAAAAGTGCTCGGACGGTCATTGCAGTACAATATGCCTCGTGTAAAAGCACTGGTGGATGCGATGAATCAGTATGCACCTGGAATGGGGAAAGTGCCGGTTCTGTCTGAGTTTGGCGTATATAACCATAATACCCAGTTTGTCCGTGGAATCGGACATGCTGTTTACATTGCAAATGAAATGATTGATTACATTGGCTTTGGAACACCTTATATCAACAAACATTGTCTGGTTGATTATCCATATGGAGCAGATAACCTTGGATCGGGCTCTCAGTGTGTGATCCAGGCAATCAAACAAAACGATGGAACGACCGATTTTGTGTCGACCCCTTCTGCAAAAATGTTTTCCATTTTCAATAATATGACAGGAACAACGCAGATTGGCCAGAAAATTGAAGGAAATGTGACCTGTTATACCTATAAGGGGTACAATGTTCCGCTTGTAAAAGCAATTTCCTCAAAAGATGAACAGGGGAATGTTTATCTTACGGTTGTGAATAACAGCAGAGATGAAAGAACAGATGTAAATCTGATCATAGACGGAAAAGACCTGACAGGAAAAGATCTTCAGATATGGTATCTGACATCGGATGATGTGCTGGATGAAAACACACAGGCAAATCCAAATAAAGTAGATGTACAGAAAACAAAGATTTCCGTAACAGAGAAAACAGCAAAATACAGCCTGGCTCCGCATTCTGTTACTGCATTCAAAATCCCGGCAGATGCACAGAAAGAAAGCGAAACAGAGAGTGAAACGCAGAAAGAGACAACAACGGAATCGGAAAAAGAATC
>NZ_JBKVNQ010000045.1:2571-6707 GCF_046967715.1 Hominisplanchenecus sp. | reverse complement strand
ATAAAAAACAGACGGAAACTCAAACGCCGGCAGCACCGGCAAAACCGACTGTGACCAGACCGAAAGCTGTCAGAAATGTAAAAGCAAAAGCAACGAAAAAAGGGATCCGGATCACCTGGAAAAAAGTATCCGGTGCAAATGGATATTATATTTATCGATCCACAAAGAAAAAGAGCGGATATAAAAAGATCCATGTTGTGAAAAAGGGAAAGACCCAGAGTTATCTTGACAAGAAGGCACGCAAAGGAAAAACTTACTATTACAAGATCCGGACTTATAAAAAAGCGGGCGGTAAGAAAATGCAGAGCAACTGGTCAAAAGTGGTCAGAAAAAAATACAAAAATTCTTAATCAGAAAAATGTAAAAACTCCTTGACATAACAGTGGCAGATGTGCTATAGTTTTACAGAAAACTGCCAGAGACAGCAGGTGCCGTTAGGCATAAGGTTAAAACGCCTGCCGAGGAGTGAAGAATTCTTAAAAGAATGATTACAGAACCTCTCTGTTAGTTTGACAGAGAGGTTTTTCATTGTTATGAATTCCTCCCAGAATATTCAGTGGTGGGCTTTTATGGCACACCGGGCAGAATCTATAAGGAGGTAAAAGTTAATGGCAAAAGTAGAACAGAAACAGCCGATCGTGGCAGAGATCAGTGAGGCGATCAAAGATGCGGCTTCCATCGTACTGGTTACTTACAGCGGAATCACCGTAGAGCAGGATACTGCAATGCGTAAAGAGCTGAGAGAAGCCGGTGTTTCTTACAAAGTGTACAAAAACACAATGATGAAGTTTGCATTCAAAGGCACACCTTGTGAAGAACTTTGCAAACATCTGGAAGGACCGAACGCAATCGCTATCAGCAAAGATGATGCAACTGCTCCTGCAAGAATCCTGGCTAAATATGCAAAAGATGTGAAAGCACTGAAACTCGTTGCAGGTGTTGTAGAAGACGCTTACTACGATGAGGCAGGTATCACAGCACTGTCAAGCATTCCTTCAAGAGAAGAACTGCTGGGCAAACTGCTTGGAAGCATCCAGTCTCCGATCGCAAACTTTGCACGCGTTATCAGCCAGATTGCAGAGAAACAGGAAGAAGCATAAGAATAAGAATCATCACAGAGGCCGCATAGAAAATGCCGCCTGAAAAAATAAAAATAATGGAGGAAAATAAAATGGCAAAATTGACAACAGCTGAATTTATCGAAGCTATCAAAGAGTTATCTGTATTAGAGTTAAATGATTTAGTAAAAGCATGTGAGGAAGAATTTGGTGTATCTGCAGCAGCAGGTGTTGTAGTTGCAGCAGCAGGTGCTGGTGAAGCAGCAGCTGAAGAAAAAGATGAGTTTGACGTAGAACTGACAGAAGTTGGTGCTAACAAAGTTAAAGTTATCAAAGTTGTTCGTGAAGTAACTGGTCTGGGACTGAAAGAAGCGAAAGCAGTAGTTGACGGAGCTCCTAAGGTTCTGAAAGAAGCTGCATCTAAAGCAGAAGCTGAAGACATCAAAACAAAACTGGAAGCAGAAGGAGCAAAAGTTACTCTTAAATAATTGTAACTGCTTTTTTGTAAAACAGAACTTGCACCGGTCAGGAGTAATCCTGGCCGGTTTTTGCGTCAATAAAAAAGATACTTGACATTGACAAACAGACGTGGTAGTATGGAAAGTGCACTATTGTGAAAGTGTATGCTTTTTGGTATAACTATGCCCAAAAGTGCCAAAAGTGACTTGAATTTTTTAGATAGAAAGAACAGGGGTGAAATGTCAATGGAGAAAAACAGAATACGTCCAATTAAAAGCGGCAAAAGCTTCCGTATGAGTTATTCCAGACAGAAAGAGGTTCTTGAGATGCCTAACCTGATCGAAATACAGGTGGACTCTTATAAATGGTTCCTGGAATCTGGACTCAAAGAGGTTTTTGATGATATCTCGCCAATTACAGACTACAGCGGCAAGCTGAGCCTGGAATTTGTGGATTTCACGCTGTGCGAAGATGACGTAAAATATTCAATCGAAGAATGTAAAGAACGTGACGCAACATATGCTGCACCTTTGAAAGTAAAAGTAAGACTTCATAATAAAGAGAACGATGAAATCAATGAGCATGAGATCTTTATGGGAGATCTGCCATTGATGACAGCAACCGGTACCTTCGTGATCAACGGTGCAGAGCGAGTAATCGTCAGCCAGCTGGTACGTTCTCCTGGCATCTATTATGCAATCGCACATGATAAACTGGGTAAAAAACTGTATTCTTCTACCGTTATTCCGAACCGTGGTGCATGGCTGGAATACGAGACAGACTCCAATGACATTTTCTATGTTCGTGTAGACAGAACCAGAAAGGTGCCGATCACCGTTCTGATCCGTGCACTTGGCTACGGAACCAATGCGGAGATCATCGATCTGTTCGGTGAAGAACCGAAAATCCTTGCCAGCCTGACAAAAGATACTTCCGAGAGCTATCAGGAAGGTCTGCTCGAGCTGTACAAAAAGATCCGTCCGGGCGAACCGCTGGCAGTTGACAGTGCAGAGAGCCTGATCACAAGCATGTTCTTCGATCCGAGAAGATATGACCTTGCAAAAGTCGGACGTTATAAATTCAACAAAAAACTGCTGCTTCGCAACCGCATCTGCGGACAGGTTCTGGCTGAGGATGTTGTAGACGAGTCTACCGGTGAGATCCTGGCTGAGGCTGGTACAGAAGTAGATAAAGCACTTGCAAACAAGATCCAGAATGCAGGCGTTCCGTTTGTATGGATCCAGACAGAGCAGCGTAACGTAAAGGTTCTCTCCAATATGATGGTAGACCTTGGCGAATGGGTTGACTTTGATCCGGAATCTGCAGGTGTTACAGAATTAGTATATTATCCGGTACTGCAAAAAATACTGGAAGAAAACGCCAGCGAAGAAGATATTAAGGATGCGATCCACAAAAATATCCATGAGCTGATTCCGAAGCATATCACAAAAGAAGATATTTTTGCTTCTATTAACTATAACATGCATCTGGAGTACGGCATCGGCCATGACGACGATATCGACCACTTGGGCAACCGTCGTATCCGTGCAGTCGGAGAACTGCTGCAGAACCAGTACCGTATCGGTCTTTCCAGACTGGAGAGAGTCGTTCGTGAAAGAATGACAACACAGGATCTGGAAGGCATTTCTCCACAGTCTCTGATCAACATCAAACCGGTGACAGCAGCCGTGAAAGAATTCTTCGGATCTTCCCAGCTGTCCCAGTTCATGGATCAGAACAACCCACTGGGTGAGCTGACACACAAGAGACGTTTATCCGCCCTGGGTCCTGGCGGTCTGTCACGAGACAGAGCCGGATTCGAGGTTCGAGATGTACACTATTCCCACTACGGAAGAATGTGTCCTATCGAGACGCCTGAAGGACCGAACATCGGTCTGATCAACTCACTGGCATCTTATGCAAAGATCAACGAATATGGTTTCATCGAAGCACCATATCGTAAAATCGATAAAACAGATCCTAAGAATCCGCGTGTCACAGATGAAGTAGTATATATGACTGCGGACGAAGAGGATAATTACCATGTAGCACAGGCGAATGAGGCTCTGGACGAAGAAGGACACTTCATCAGCAAGAACGTTTCCGGTCGTTACCGTGAAGAGACACAGGCATACGAAAGACACATGTTTGATTACATGGACGTGTCTCCTAAGATGGTATTTTCCGTTGCTACTGCACTGATTCCGTTCCTGCAGAACGACGACGCAAACCGAGCTCTGATGGGATCTAACATGCAGCGTCAGGCTGTACCGCTTCTGACAACCGAAGCTCCTGTAGTAGGAACCGGTATGGAAGAAAAGACAGCGGTTGACTCCGGTGTATGTGTGGTTGCAAAGAAAAATGGTACGATCGAGTCTTCTGAATCCAAACGTATCGTGGTTCGCAACGATGATGGTACAAGAGATGAGTATCGTCTGACCAAGTTTTCACGAAGCAACCAGAGTAACTGCTACAATCAGCGTCCGATCGTTTTCAAGGGCGACAGAGTTGCTGCCGGACAGGTTATCGCAGACGGTCCTTCCACATCCAACGGCGAAATCGCTCTTGGTAAGAACCCTCTGATCGGATTCATGACCTGGGAAGGTTACAACTACGAGG
>NZ_JBKVNQ010000045.1:0-2561 GCF_046967715.1 Hominisplanchenecus sp. | reverse complement strand
GTAAGAACCCTCTGATCGGATTCATGACCTGGGAAGGTTACAACTACGAGGATGCCGTTCTGCTGAGTGAGAGACTGGTTATGAACGATGTATACACATCTGTCCATATCGAGGAATACGAAGCAGAAGCACGTGATACCAAACTGGGACCGGAAGAGATCACACGTGACGTTCCTGGTGTCGGTGATGAAGCACTGAAAGATCTGGATGAGCGTGGTATCATCCGTGTCGGTGCAGAAGTGCGTGCCGGTGATATTCTGGTCGGAAAAGTAACACCGAAGGGCGAGACAGAGCTGACAGCAGAAGAGCGTCTGCTGCGTGCAATCTTCGGAGAAAAAGCACGTGAAGTACGTGATACTTCCCTGAAAGTACCGCATGGTGAATATGGTATTGTCGTAGATGCAAAAGTCTTTACAAGAGAAAATGGTGACGAGCTGGCACCGGGTGTAAATCAGTCCGTAAGAATTTACATTGCACAGAAGAGAAAGATCTCTGTAGGTGACAAGATGGCCGGTCGTCATGGTAACAAGGGTGTGGTTTCCCGTGTCCTTCCTGTTGAAGATATGCCGTTCCTGCCAAATGGCCGTCCGCTGGATATCGTACTGAATCCGCTGGGTGTGCCGTCTCGTATGAACATCGGTCAGGTCCTGGAGATCCATCTGAGCCTGGCTGCAAAAGCACTTGGATTCAATATCTCAACACCAGTATTTGACGGTGCAAACGAGGTAGACATTATGGACACACTGGATCTGGCAAACGATTATGTCAATCTGGAGTGGGAAGAATTTGAAAAGAAACATGGCGAAGAGCTTCTGCCGGAAGTTCTGCAGTATCTGTATGACAACCGTGACCACAGAGCACTCTGGAAAGGCGTACCGCTGTCAAGAGACGGTAAAGTAAGACTGCGTGACGGACGTACCGGAGAATATTTCGACAGCCCGGTAACCATCGGACACATGCATTATCTGAAACTGCATCACCTGGTAGACGATAAGATCCATGCACGTTCCACAGGCCCGTACTCCCTGGTAACACAGCAGCCTCTGGGTGGTAAAGCTCAGTTCGGCGGACAGCGTTTCGGAGAGATGGAGGTTTGGGCTCTGGAAGCATATGGTGCTTCTTATACACTGCAGGAGATCCTGACTGTTAAATCGGATGATGTTGTCGGACGTGTTAAGACTTATGAAGCGATCATCAAGGGTGAAAACATCCCTGAACCTGGTATTCCGGAGTCCTTCAAAGTTCTGATCAAAGAGCTTCAGTCTCTTGGTCTGGATGTCAAAGTGCTCAAGGAGGACCAGACGGAAGTAGAACTTATGGAAACTGTTGACTATGGAGACACAGACTTACGTTCTGTCATCGAGGGCGACAACAAAGATTACAACAGAAAAGAGGAGTCCTCTTTCGGCGAGTACGGCTATACCAAACAGGAGTTTGAAGGCGACGAGCTGGTTGATGTACAGGAAGAGTCCGCACCGGATGAAGCAATCTTCAGCCCGGATGAAGTTTTCGAGGAAGAGTAAGCCGGAAGTGAAAGGAGAAACCATACATGCCAGAAACAACAAATAATGAAACGTATCAGCCAATTACGTTTGATGCCATTAAAATCGGTTTAGCATCTCCTGATAAGATCAGAGAATGGTCACATGGTGAAGTCCTGAAACCGGAAACCATCAACTACCGTACGCTGAAACCGGAAAAAGATGGTCTGTTCTGCGAAAGAATCTTCGGACCAAGCAAAGACTGGGAATGTCACTGTGGTAAATATAAAAAAATCCGCTACAAAGGTGTTATCTGTGACCGATGCGGAGTTGAAGTAACAAAATCAAGTGTACGCCGTGAGCGTATGGGACATATCGAGCTGGCAGCTCCGGTATCTCATATCTGGTACTTTAAGGGTATCCCTTCCAGAATGGGACTGATGCTGGATCTGTCACCGAGAGTACTGGAAAAAGTACTGTATTTTGCCAACTACATCGTTCTGGATAAAGGAACCAGCGAACTGCAGTACAAACAGGTACTGACTGAGAGAGAGTTCCAGGAAGCCAGAGAAAAATACGGTATGACATTCCGTGTCGGCATGGGTGCAGAAGCTGTCAAAGAGCTTCTGGAAGCCATCGACATGGAAAAAGAATCCGAAGAGCTGAAAAGAGGCTTAAAAGAAGCTACCGGACAGAAACGTGCAAGAATCATCAAGAGACTGGAAGTTGTAGAAGCATTCCGTGAGTCCGGCAACCGTCCGGAGTGGATGATCATGACTGTTATCCCGGTTATTCCGCCGGATCTGCGTCCTATGGTACAGCTGGACGGAGGAAGATTTGCAACTTCTGACCTGAACGACCTGTACAGAAGAATCATCAACCGTAACAACCGTCTGAAGAGACTGCTGGAGCTTGGAGCACCGGATATTATCGTCAGAAACGAAAAACGTATGCTTCAGGAAGCAGTAGATGCCCTGATCGATAACGGTCGAAGAGGAAGACCGGTAACCGGACCTGGTAACCGTGCTCTGAAATCTCTGTCCGATATGCTGAAAGGTAAATCCGGACGTTTCCGTCAGA
>NZ_JBKVNQ010000044.1:0-23658 GCF_046967715.1 Hominisplanchenecus sp. | reverse complement strand
TCTCTGGCATCTGCACAGAAATAACCCTGACGTACAAACTGGAAGCTTTCATATGGTTTTGCTTCTGCAAGTGCAGGCTCTACGAAGCATTCTTTTACAGTCAGTGAGTTCGGATTCAGATTCAGACTTCCGTCTTCATTGTATACGCCTTTGGATTCATCGATAATGTTCTCATAGAGACGTACGGTCACTTTTTTGGCAGTCTTCGCTGCTACCCAGTGGATGGTTCCTTTGACTTTACGTCCGGTAAATCCGGTTCCGCATTTTGTCTCCGGATCGTAAGTACAGTGGATTTCTGTCACATTTCCGTTTTCATCTTTTTCAAAACCTGTGCATTTCACGAAATATGCATTCATCAGACGCACTTCGTTTCCAGGGAAGAGACGGAAATATTTCTTCGGCGGATTCTCCATGAAATCTTCACGGTCAATGTAAAGTTCACGTCCGAACGGAACCTGACGTTTTCCAAGAGACTCGTTCTCCAGATTGTTGTCTGCTTCCAGGTACTCGATCTGATCTTCCGGATAATTGTCGATGATCAGTTTGACCGGATCAAGGACTGCCATCATACGCGGACGTTTCAGTTTGAGGTCTTCGCGGATGCAATACTCCAGCATTGCATAGTCAACGGAGCTCTGAGCTTTACTGACACCGCACAGGTCAACGAACATCTTGATGGATTCTGGTGTGAATCCTCTTCTTCGAAGGGCTGCGATCGATACCAGACGCGGATCATCCCAGCCGTCCACGATACCTTCTTCTACCAGTTTTTTGATGTAACGTTTACCGGTAACAACGTTGGTCAGATACAGTTTTGCAAACTCGATCTGTTTTGGTGGATGCGGATACTCCAGTTCACGTACGACCCAGTCATAGAGCGGACGGTGATCCTCAAACTCCAGGGTGCAGATAGAATGTGTCACGCCTTCGATTGCATCTTCGATCGGATGTGCAAAATCATACATCGGATAGATGCACCATTTATCTCCGGTATTATGGTGTGTCATATGTGCCACACGGTAAATGATCGGATCACGCATATTGATATTCGGAGATGCCATATCAATCTTTGCACGCAGTACCTTTTCTCCGTCTGCATATTTGCCATCCTTCATTGCTTCAAACAGCTCCAGATTTTCTTCGATGCTGCGGTTACGGTACGGGCTTTCTTTTCCAGGTTCTGTCAGTGTCCCTCTGTACTCGCGAATCTGCTCCGGTGTCAGGTCACAGACATAGGCTTTGCCTTTTTTGATCAGCTTCACTGCTGCTTCATACATCTGGTCAAAGTAATTGGATGCGAAAAACAGTCTGTCTTCCCAGTCAGCACCCAGCCATTTGATATCCGCTTTGATGGACTCTACAAACTCAACTCGCTCCTTGGTCGGGTTGGTGTCATCAAAACGCATGTTAAACTTGCCGTGATATTTCTGTGCAAGTCCATAATTTAACAGAATGGCTTTGGCATGTCCGATATGCAGATAGCCATTTGGTTCCGGCGGAAAACGAGTACAGATCGTATCGTATTTGCCCTCTGCCAGATCTTTTTCTATAATCTGTTCAATAAAATTTTTGGAAACAGTTTCCTCTCCCATGTTGTCCTCCTAAAATATCCATTTTTTCAACTGTGAAAATTCTACCATAAATCTCACAGAATTACAACGTCCTATCTCTGCCGCTTTTGTATCAGTTGAATCCATAAAATTTCTGTGAGATCTTATAGGCTGCAACCGAAAGTTTTCTTCCTCCTCTGCCCGGCAAATTCATCGTACGTCCAAACAGACCGTGACGCAGGCGGAAATACAGACCGCCGTCTTTTGCTTTTAAATACTGCCACAGTTCTTTTTTCTTTTCCAGATTTTCTTCTGTGCCGGAACGGATCAGCATAACGGAAGTAACCGTTGTAATGATATCCAGATAACTTGTCATATACTGGCGGATCCGCTTGTCTGCGATTTTATTGTCAGCCATGGTGTCGATCATGATCTTATTGACACGGATCTGCTGGTCGATGCGGGAGATCATGACTTTTTCGTTGACGGACTGATCATCCCTGCCGATAAAATAATGATAGAAATTCACATTTTTATAATAAAGATTTTTTACATACGGAAGCGGCTGGAACACAAACAGATTGTCCACGTAAAAGGTATGTTTCGGAAGCTCCAGGTTGCATTCCCGTAGCAGCATGGTACGGTAGATTACGGAATGCATCAGAATGTAACGTCCGATGTGCAGTTTTTTTGCATGATCCCACTGGAATACTTCATTTTCAGGAAATGCCTTGTACCGCATCACTTTTTTGTGCTTCGCACCTGCCTTGTCGTAGACAAAATTGCTGATGAACATATCAACAGTCTGCGGACCTGCCACCAGTTCTTTCAAAGTTTTGATAATGTCGAGATAAACATCCACATCTACCCAGTCATCGCTGTCCACCACTTTATAGTATACTCCGGTTGCATTACGCAGTCCGGCATTGACTGCCTCTCCATGTCCGCCGTTCTCCTGATGGATCGCCTTTACGATCCCCGGATAATTTTTTTCATACTCATCTGCAATCTCTGCGGTATTGTCTTTTGTGGAACCGTCATCCACAATTAAAATCTCCACATCTTCTCCGCCCGAAAGCAGAGAATCAATACATCTTCTCATATAGGCTGCAGAATTATAACAGGGAATTGCTATTGATAATATTTTCACGTTTTTACCTCCATACACGTTTCTGTTTTATTTTTCGTCATATTTTTCCTGTCCGAGTCTGATCTGAAGATAAGCTGTGTAAGCTGAAAAAGCTGCCGGGATCGGGTATTCTTCTTCTGTTCTTTTCGGCTCAATAAAAAGCATATCTTTTCCGGAATCGTTTTCCAGTTCTTCCACCAGGACCACATATCCTGTCATATGCCATTCAATATGACTGAAAATATGTTTCGCATCCGATAATCTCCGGATACGGATCGGTGACAGCCCTTCCTGTTTCAGCCAGTCCAGAACTTCATCCTGGCTTAACCATCCAGAGAGATTAGGAAGCTCATATAAACCTGCCAGAAGTCCTTTTGCCGGACGTTTGCGGATTGCTGCCCTGCTGCCGTCCCTTATCACCAGAACGGTCTTTTTTTCGATTTTACGCGGCTTTTTCTGTGCTTTTTTCGGATAGTCCATCTCTTTGCCGTTCTGATGTGCAAGGCATACGCCTGACAGCGGACATTCCTCACACTTCGGTGCCCCGTTTGGCACACATACAGTCGCCCCAAGTTCCATCAGTGCCTGGTTAAAGGCTCCGGATCTTCCTTTTGGCATTACTGCCAGAAGCTCCTCCTCGACCTGACGTTTGACAGACTGCTTCAAAATATCTCCGTCATTCTGCGTGATCCTTGTGATCACCCGCAGGACATTTCCGTCAACAGCCGGAACCGGGATCTCAAAGGCAATGGAAGCTACTGCTCCTGCCGTATAAGGACCGATCCCGGGAAGACCCAGCAGTTTTTCATAGTCTGCCGGCATTTCGCCGTCATAAAATTCCACCATATTCTGTGCTGCTTTCTGCATATTCCGGACGCGGTTATAATAGCCAAGCCCCTCCCATAACTTCAAAAGCTTATCTTCCGGACATTCCGCAAGGGATCGAACGTCCGGCAGAGCCTGCGTAAAACGTTCAAAAAAGGGTTTTACCGCCTCTACACGTGTCTGCTGCAGCATAATTTCAGAAACCCAGACGCGATATGGCTGCGGCTGTTCTCTCCACGGGAGAATCCGTGCATGTTCCCCGAACCACCCAAGCAGTGGCTCTACAATCTGTTCGAGCATACATTTCCTCTTTCTTTTTTCATTTAAGAATGCCTCTGCCATTCTTGCTGCGAGGTGCACATCATGCATCGCATGACATATGAATCATCTCACATCTAATATTTATACTCACCGTTCCGATAGAAGCAAATGACCAGATAGTCTTTTTCGATATTCTGGTAAATCGTCTGTGCGGCACTGTACGGAAGATTAATGCAGCCATGAGAACCGCTGTTCCAGAAGATCTGACCGCCGAAGCTTCCTCTCCAGGTGGCATCGTGGAATCCGATCCCGCCGTTAAACGGCATCCAGAAAGAAACCGGTGTCTCGTAACTATCGCCCGGTTTTGTGCTTCGAAGAACAGCCGGTGATTTTTTATAGTATAACCGGAAAATGCCGGGCGGTGTCACACGAGCCGGTGTCATTGTTCCGGATACGAAATCCGATTCTACGATCAGTTTCCCTTCTTTGTACATCCACAGATGTTGTTTTGTCAGATCAACTTCCACATACGTGTCACCCATGTCACCATTTTCCCAGCTGTCTGCTTCCTGGGCAAAGATCGGTGTACGTTCCATGTGCGGCTCTTCTTCCATCAGCTTTGTCAGCTCTTCTGCCTCCGCTGTCTGGTCGATTTTCCATCCATATGAACCGCCCTCCACAGTCACATACGTTCCGTCACTTGTCTTGAACTTCCGTGGCTTGTCATAGGTATCATACTTGTCTGCCAGAGATGCGATATAGTCGCTGATCGCACCGTCTTTTACCAGCACTTTCCCTTTTTTATCATAGGTCAGCCAGTCTTTTACCACACTGCCGTCCAGAACCTCCTTCTGGTTTCCAAAACAGTATGTAATCTCGATATCCACATAATGATTGAGATTCTCTACCAGCTGGTTTAAGTCTTTATCATCACTTGTCACTTTTGGTGTCTGATAACAGGATTCTTTCTCCAGATCCAGCAGACCGTCTCTTTCTGAAATTGTCTCTGTAAGCAGTTTCCAGAATTTTTTCTGTTTGAGCTTTGCACCCTGCTTCTCTTTTTTAATCACATACTTGTTTTCGCTTTCCTGAAAGACCATTTTCGCATCTTCCGGTGCTTTAGCTGTTGCTTTATCAAAACATTTAAGGCTGTCCGCTTTTTCTTTCAGCAATGTTTCATCATACTGCACTGCCGTCTCAAACGCATAAGATGCCGGTCGGAAATAACTTACAAACCACAGGGCGTATGGCTGGGATTTTTGGAAATTTTCGATTTCCCCATTGGAAACATAATGATAACCGATCTCTTCTGCCGTGATCGTCTCACTGTTATTTCCGCGTTCTTTTAACGTGATCTGATAATCTTCTGCCTGCTCTCTGATCAGTTTCTCTGCCTCTTCCACTGTCATATCTGAAACATCCATGCCATTAATGTCCGTGTTCTTCAAGAATTTTCCATGAAAGGCGGCAATCCCGCCGATATACACCCCCACGATAACCAGTGCCATAATTCCAAGTGTGATTTTTAACCATTTTTTCTTTTTATCCATACTCCACTCTCCGGTAATATTATTATTTACCCTATGTATATATGATGTTGGGGTCAAAAGCCCCCAACTCTGATGCCTACGGATTGTTCCGTGCATCGCACTCCCACAATCCTCTCCGGTATTCGCATATCGTGGGATTATCATCCCACTTTTATGCTCATATCGGGGCGGGTCTCAAGGTCTTTCATCCACTTATGAGCAAGCTCATGTGAATTTAGACCTTTTGACCCTGGCATCATACTATGTTTACAGTTACTTTCTCCGTTTTACATCCAGGAAAACTCTGCTATATGTGCAGAGGGCAGACAGACATACCGCCCTCCTATGCACACCATAAAATGGTACCTTTCTTCCAAGCCCATTCTCTGCTCCTTAGTATACCTCAGGAAACAAAAAGTGTAAAGATTTACGTTTCTTGTTTTTTTCTTATTCCTTTACTGTACGATATAGGTGGAAAATCCTGCTTTTCGCAGTGTCTGCTCCATTTTTGCCGCATTATCCAGTTTTTCAAAAGATCCACTGTAAACCCGGTAAGTCCCATCCTCTCCAGGTTCGATCACAGCATCGTATCCCAAAAAGAGCAGCTGTGCCTGCAGTGCCCTGGCATTTTCTTCCAGATTAAAAAAACCAAGCTGGATGCGGTAAGGTGTTTCTGCTTCTTTTTCGTATTCATAAGATTCGACTTCCTGTGCATAGATGGTTTGCAAAATACCGTCGGCGATCGCCTGTGCGACTTCCTCAAAATTTTCATCAAAGATCCGGTTGTCTTCTCCGTTGTTGATAAACCCTGCTTCCACCAGTACTGCCGGCATTTTGGTCCTGCGAAGGACGACAAGTCCCGGTCTTTCTTTGACACCGAGATTTTTAAAACCGGCTTCCTCCAGTTCCCGGTTGATGTTTTCTGCCATCTCTTCTTTGATGCCGCTTCGCTCATAGACCAGTGTTTCCACACCAGAATACTGCCCGGCAACCGGACTGGAATTGCGATGTATGGAAACAAAAAAATCGGCTCTCGCTTCGTTTCCGATCGTTGCTTTCTGAAATGGTGTCTGATAAACATCGGTTGTTCTGGTATAGATCACATTCTGTCCGTTTTCCTCCAGAATCTTTCCCACTGCCAGTGCCAGCCGCAGTGTATCGTCTTTTTCCTGTCTTCCTTCAAAAACAGCTCCCGGGTCTGCTCCTCCATGTCCGGCATCTATCACGATCGTTGCCATAACAGCCCTCCTGTTCCTCTTTCTATTCAGAATATGCAAAAAATCTTCCACTGACCGTTTTTTTGCTGCATTTTCCTTAATGCCGCAAAAAAACCTCCCGGAAAGGAAACGCTCCGGGAGGTTTTTCTCAGCCTGAAATCACAGACAGAGATTCTGGATTTTTAATAATTCGTGCAGGCACCGTTTTTGCCAAAGATATAAATTTTCTGCGTTCCGTCTGCCAAAGAGAAACGGATGGAAATCTTTCTCGCCATACTACCCTGCGGATAGACGGTTCCATTATGCTCTGCCGGTGTGCGGAAGAAATAATAATACTTGTTTTTGATCTTGCACCAGCCGGTCATCATCTGTCCATAAGTGGCACTTCTGGTATCCATATAATACGTATGCCCCTGATCTTTCAGCCATCCGGCACGCATATAGCCGTCCGAGCCAAAGAAATACCTCTTCTCACCAATGGTGATCCAGCCGGTCACCAGTTTGTTCTTCCGGTAATATCTCCACTGCTGACCGTATCCAACCCATCCTGTTTTACTTTTGTTTGTCCGTCTGTCATCACGATAGCCTTTGATATAAACGCCGTCCGGACCAAGATACTTGTCATCGATCCAGGTATCTTTCACAAACGTTCCGTCGGATCCAAGATACATCTTTTTACCGTTGTATTTCACCCATTTTTCTTTCTGCAAAACATATCTTTTATTGAAATAATAAATCTTTCCGTCAATCTTCTGCCATCCCGTCAGGGCATGCCCTTTTTTATTAAAGTAGTACGTCTTTCCATTGATGGTAAACCACTGACGTTTCAGGCGGCCGGTACCGTCACCGTAAGAATAGCAGAGTTTTCCGGATGCGGTTGTCCTGAATCCGGCTCTTTCATATGCCTTCAGCAGAATCCCTTTTTTTGAAAATACATAGGTCTTTCCTGCGATCTGCCGCACACCGGTTGCCATGATCCCTGTCTTTGGCAGAAAATAATAAGTTCCTTTTTTGAGTGTGAGCCAGCCTTTCTGCTTTGTACCATCCTCATTATAATAGTAACGGTTACCTTCCTCAACCTTCCACTTTCCTTTTGCAAAAGCGGTTACGGAAAGCAACATACTCAGCATCAGCACTGCGAGCACAGCAAACCCCTTTTTCTTCATTCCTGATTTCCCCTTTCTTTACTTCTTATGTCTTCAGGACTCTTTCCTGGCAACCGGTCCGGTAAACACCTTTCTCGGACAGAGCGATGCACAGGTTCCGCAGTTGGTACATTTTGAAGTATCGATATGTGCAATATTGTTCTCCACAGTAACGGCACCGGAAGGACATTCCCTCTGGCATTTCTTACATCCGATGCACCCTGCCTCACATGCCTGCATAACCAGCTTTCCTTTATCTTTTGAAGCACAGCGTACCAGATAACGGCTTTCATATGGCACAAGCTCGATCAGATGACGCGGACAATGCTCCACGCATGCTCCACACGCTCTGCATTTCTCCTTGTCTACCACTGCTACTCCATTTATAACATGAATCGCATCAAATGAACAGACCTTTTCGCAGGTTCCGTCTCCGATACATCCATAATGACAGGTTTTCGGTCCGCCTCCCGGAATAAAATCCATCATCTCACAGTCGTGAACTCCATAATAATGACAGGATTCTTTTGCTTTGTCACAGGTTCCGCCACATTTTACAAAGGCAACTCTGCGGATGCTCTCGCCTGCTTCCTGCCCCATGATCCTGGCAATCTTTGCTGCCACGGCATCTCCCCCTACCGGGCAGCCATTTACCGGAGCCTCTCCGTTTGCAATCGCCTTTGCCATCGCATCACATCCTGCATATCCGCAGCCGCCGCAGTTATTTCCCGGAAGCTGTTCTCTTACCTGCTGTTCTTTTTCATCAATTTCTACTGCAAATTTTTTCCCTGCCAATCCAAGGAAAAGTCCCAGAAGCAGTCCGGTACCTCCTACGATCACAGCCGCAAGTATGATCTCCATGCTCATCCGCCACTCCTCCTTCCTATTTCAGACTGGAAAATCCAAAGAATGCGATCGCCATCAGACAGGCTGTAAGAAGAACGATCGGTGATCCTTTAAAAGATTCCGGTACATCATTGTATTCTGTTTTTTCACGGATACCGGCCATCAGCACGATCGCGATCGTAAATCCGACCGCCGTTGCCAGGCCATTTACCATGCTCTCTACGATGCCGTAGCTTTTCTGTACATTGATCAGTGCCACACCAAGTACGGCACAGTTTGTTGTGATCAGCGGCAGATAAACGCCAAGTGCATTGTACAGGGACGGGCTGCTCTTTTTCAGAAACATTTCCACAAACTGTACCAGTGCCGCAATGACCAGAATAAACACGATCGTCTGAAGGTAAGTCACATTCAGCGGAAGGAGCAGAAATTTATAGATCAGAGCCGTGACAAAGGATGAGATCGTGATAACAAAGATAACGGCTCCGCCCATGCCTGCTGCGGTATCCATTTTCTTGGATACACCAAGGAATGCACACAGTCCCAAAAACTGGCTCAAAACAACATTGTTGATAAACGCAGTGCCGACTGCGATCATAAGTAATTCTCTCATAACGTCTCCCCTCCTTTACAGGAACTTGCACAGGAGGCACATTCTCCTGTGCAGCCGCTGCCGATCTTTGTCTCTTTACCTTTTTCCTGCATTTTACGTTTCACGCAGTTCTGGGCTGCTGTCAGAAGGGACAGGACCAGAAAAGCTCCCGGTGCAAGGATAAAGATCGTGATCGGCTGATAGAAAGAAGGCATCACCTGCACACCGAAAATGGTTCCGGCTCCGATCAGCTCACGCACGATACCGATACTGGCAAGACCGATGGTAAATCCAAGTCCCATACCGACGCCGTCAAAGAAAGACGGGATGACCGGATTGAAAGAAGCATAGGCTTCCGCTCTTCCAAGGATGATACAGTTTACTACGATCAGAGGGATATAAATACCAAGACTCTGATACAGAGACGGTACATACGCCTGAAGCAAAAACTGTACGATCGTTACGAAAGATGCCACAACCACGATAAAGGCCGGCATACGCACGCCGTTCGGAATGACTTTACGAAGTGCTGAGATCATCAGGTTTGACATGGCAAGGATCACCGTTGTCGTAAGTCCCATGCCAAGTCCGTTCATCGCTGAGGTGGTTACTGCCAGCGTCGGACACATACCAAGCATCAACACAAAGGTCGGGTTTTCTTTGATGATACCGTTATATAAACGTTCTCCTGCTTTGCTCATTGTAAGATACCTCCTTCCTTAAGGCTTTCATAAAAACCAAGTCCCGCATTGACACCGTTTGTCACCGCTTTGGAAGTAAAGGTTGCTCCGCTGATCGCATCAATCTCGTTTTCCGCGGAAGCACCGTTTTTTGTAACCACGAACTGATCTACGATTTTTCCTGCGAACTGTCCTTTGAATTCTTCGTCTTTTGCACGCATGCCAAGTCCGGCTGTCTCACTTAAGGAAAGCATCTCCACGCCTGTCACCGTTCCGTCCATACTGACACCCATGGAGAAATTGATGTCACCGCCGTATCCTTCATGCGAAGTAATGTTCATAACCACACCTGTCACTGCTCCGTCCTTTTCTGCCAGATAAAAATCTTCCAGAGTGTCAGCTGTGCCAAATCCGGCCTGATCTAGGACATCGGCTGCCTCTGTGAGCAGTTCTTCTTTGTTATCCGGCTCCGTCAGATCCTGTGCATCCGGAAATACAGCAAGATAAGCTTCTTTCTGTGCTTTTTCCTCTGCCTGTGCGATCGGCTGTTTTGTAATGCTGTAGACAGCTCCGAGCAGTAAACCTGAAACCAGTGTGATCGCCATCAGTACCAGTGCTTCTTTTATAATCTTATTCATGCTTTTTTCCTCCTTTCCCAAATGCTGTCGGAGGTGTTACTTTTTCAATCAAAGGCACCAGAAGGTTTGAAAGGATGATCGCATAAGATACGCCCTCCGATGCACTTCCGAGGAAACGAAAAACCCCGGTGAGAATACCGATGATGCATCCATACACGATCTGACCGTTTTTGGTGATCGGTGAGGTTACATAATCCGTTGCCATAAAAAATGTACCAAGCATCAGTCCGCCCGCACACAGCTGTGCTGCCAGAAAATGCAGATCAAATCCATGTCCGCCAAATAAAATGGCAAAAACAGAGAAAGAAAGCAGGCAGGACAATGGTATCCTCAGATCGATCACTTTAAATACCAGAAGGATCACCGCACCGATCAGGATCGCCAGTGTGGAAGTCTCACCGATCGTTCCGGCTGTTTTTCCGAGAAACAGGTTTAAAACATTCACGCTCTCGCCGGCTTTCATGGCTGCAAGCGGCGTTGCCCCGGATACTGCATCGTATGTAAAGTCCGTCATTTTTCCGGCAAAAGAGATCAGAAGAAAACATCTTGCTGCAAGAGCCGGATTCATAAAGTTCTGTCCAAGTCCTCCGAAAAGCTGTTTTACAAACAGAATTGCAAAAACAGAACCGAGTACCGGAAGATACCATGGTGCAGACGCCGGAAGGTTCAGTGCCAGCAGAAGCCCTGTCACTTCTGCACTGCGATCATCGACTGTCACTTTTTTATGCATCAGTTTTTCGTAAACATACTCTGTGAGCACGCTGCCTGTCACAGACAGCACGATTACTTTTAACGCATCGATTCCAAAATTTATGACACCAAATACGGTTGCCGGAAGCAGTGCGATCAGCACAAGGCTCATCAGGTCGCTGCTTTTTCTTTTATCCCGGATGTGCGGATTTGATGATATGTTCCACATTTCACTCATTTTCCATTCCCCCTCTGTGCAGCTTTTTTCCGATCCGCAAGCACGATCTTACGCATGGATTTGATGTATTGTGTCAGCGGTCGTTTTGCCGGACAGCTATAGCTGCAGCATCCACATTCACAGCACTCCATTCCATTTGCTTTTTCAAACGCTTCTTTATCATGTCTTTTTGCATAATCAGCCAGTCTTGCCGGAATGATCCGGCCCGGACAGACGGATACACAGCGTCCGCAGTTGATACACGCTGTCTCTTCGCAGGCTGCGACCTCGTCTTTTGTCATACACAGGATCGCAGAAGATGTCTTGACAACCGGAACATCCAGAGAGATCAGTGGGATTCCCATCATCGGACCTCCGGCGATGATTTTCTCCGGTTCGGAAGTAAAACCTCCCGCCTCTTCGATCAGTTCCCGGAAGTTCGTACCGGTGCGGACACGCAGGTTCTGCGGTTCTTTGATCGCATTTCCGGTGATCGTCATCACTTTTTTCATGACCGGTCTGCCAAAATGTACCGCCTCATAGATTGCATGGATCGTGTCACAGTTGTTGACTACACATCCTGCATCTGCCGGAAGCATGGAAGAATTGATCTGTCTTCCTGTGACTGCAAAAATAAGCTGTCGCTCTGCTCCCTGTGGATACTTGGTTTTTAATTCTACAACTTCAATATCCGGTATCCCCTTTGCTGCTTCCCGCAGTTTTGCTGCCGCATCTTTTTTATTGTCTTCAACTGCCAGTACGCCTTTTGCCCTTCCGTCAAAAATCTTCATTGCCGCCTGAAGACCGCCCACGATTTTTTCCGGTTCCTCCATCATCCTGCGGTAATCTGATGTCAGATAAGGCTCACACTCCGCACAGTTGACAATGATGTGATCGATCGCAGATGGATCTTTCGGCATGTATTTGACATGTGTCGGGAATCCGGCTCCGCCCATACCGACAATACCCGCCTCCTTGATGATCTCAATGATCTCTTTTCCGGAAATATCCGCCAGTTTCCGCTCTGGTGAAAACTCTACCTCTTCATACAGGCCATCGTTTTCAATGACAATGGATTCCTGCATGCCTCCGGCTACCCCCAGCCTTGCTTCGATCGCCTTGACCGTTCCTGATACGGATGCAAAAATGTTTGCAGATACAAACCCTCCTGCTTCTGCAATTTTCTGACCTGCCAGTACATGATCGCCTTTTGCTACAATGGCTTTGGCTGGTGCTCCGATATGCTGAGAAAGCGGATAGACGAGCTCTCCTTTGGGCAAAACCTCCCGAATCGGCTTATCTTTGGACATCGCCTTTCCATCATCTGGATGAATGCCACCCCGAAATGTAAAACGCAGCATACACTTCTCCTCCTTTTTTTATATTTACAGCCATCAAAAAACAATAACTGCTGCTTTCTTTTTCTCTGTTTGCTTATTTTGTTTCTTTCTGATTCCCCTTTTTCTTTCTGGATACTTTATGAATCGTAGGATAAGCTTTCATAAAACGTTTGTTTACGCCGGTGATCCTGGAGACCCTCTCCTGATACTGTTCCCGAAATCCCTTTGAACGAGAGCGAATGCCTTCTGCATATTCAGAAAGACCCTTTTCTTCAATCTTGCCTGCAATGCGCCTTTGATACTCTCCCAGCTTTTCCTGAAATTCTTTTTTCGTCGGCAGATGCTTTTTATAGTTTCCAAACAGTTCTCTTGCCTCTTCCGTCGAACTGTAGACTTTGGTCGTCTGAAGATATTCGGTAAACTCTTCCATGGCAGTCTGCAGACCTTCCAGTTTTTCGCCGAGCTGCAGTGCTGCAAGTGTCGATACGATAAAGTCCACGCAGTACAAAATCCCGCACAAGATAATAAACGCATGTCCGGTCGCTACATCAAACAGATCGATCACCCACTGTGCAAACGGCTGAAGGATCTCAAACATCAGCAGTGTGAAAAATCCCCATGCGATCGAGCATCCCAGACAGATCCTGCCATGCAGGTTAAACGGCCGTTCGCTGTAATCCCACCAGCTTGTGTGGAAGAGCTTTTCCATTACCCACGAAGTAACATACTCCAGGATGGTTGCCAGAACGATGCCGCCAAGAAACAGCCATAAACCATGATCCTGCAATGGCCTCAGAACCAGATAAACGCTCATGGCTCCCACTCCATAGATCGTACACACCGGACCTGTTACAAATCCACGGTTTACCAGTTTCTTTTCCTTTATCGATACATAGCAACTTTCCCATATCCATCCCATAAAGCTGTATAAGATCAGCCAGAAAAGAACATGATACAAATCTACTCCAAGAATTTGAATATCCCACATAATTTTCTCCTTTTATTTTTGATTTCTGTTTTTCTTTTATTTTTCATTGAATTTTCTGTCTTTTTAATCGCTAAATATCTCTGTATTGCATTTTTATTGAAACACTTTTATAATGATGCCAGAATTCAAAATCAACTTCAGAAATGCCGGAGGCATTCTTGAACACATAAGTTTAAGAAAGGAATTTTTTCATGCTATATAAACAACAATCTTTTTCCAACTTTGAACCAGATCTTCGCTATCTGGACTCTTTTCCTTTTTCCAGAGAAGAATTTCTCTTCTTTGACATTGAAACAACCGGATTTTCCCCGCGAAACACTTCTCTGTATCTGATCGGTGCGGTCTGCTTTCTGGATGAGCACTGGACTTTCCTTCAGTGGTTTGCCGAAACTCCATCGGAAGAATGTGAAATTTTAAACGCATTTCTTGCGTTCTGCCGGTCATTTCGTGCTGTCGTTCATTTCAACGGTGACGGTTTTGATATCCCTTATCTTCTTTTCAAAGCAGAAAAATATACATTGTCAGATACCTTATCATCCATGCAAAGCATTGATCTTTACCGCCTGACCCGACCATACAAAAAATATCTGAAACTGACGCACATCAACCAGAAAAGTCTGGAATCTTTCCTTGGCATTGAGCGGGAAGACCGCTACAACGGCGGCGAACTGTTCAAAATCTATCAGAGCTACTGCCAGTTAAAAGATGCGGATGCTCTTTCGCTTCTGCTTCTACATAATCTGGACGATCTGAAAGGTATGACAAAACTGCTGCCGCTTCTTGCCTATCCGCTGTTTTTGAAAGACCAGGATTATACGCTCCGGAATCTTTTCTGGGAAGATTCTGTGAACGGACAGCCGCTTCTGATTGCAGAGCTGGATCTGAAATATCCTGTTCCAAAGCAGATCTCCAACCGGCTTTCCTCGTGCTATCTTACGCTCCAGGAAGACACTGCCAAACTAATGATCTATGCTTTCGAGGGCGAATTAAAATATTTCATATCTGACTATAAAAATTATTATTATATTCCTTTGCAGGACTGTGCCATTCATAAGCACGTTGCCTCTTATCTCAATCCACGTGAACGCATCCCTGCAAAAGCCACAACCTGTTACCAGCGTCACCGGGGACTTTTTCTTCCTCAGGAAAAAGCACTGTTCAAACCTGTTTTCCAGGAAAGCTATCATTCGGATTCTTTCTGGTTTGAATGTACGCAACAGTTTATGAATTCGCCCTCTTTATTATGTTTATACATAAAAAGCCTGATTTCCATTTGAAATCAGGCTTTCCTGCCCTGCAGGTTCTCTTTTGTCTGAACCTTACAGGACACTCAGCACTCCCTTTTTGAGATGTGCAATATTACTCTTCTTCTGCCTCTGTTGTGTCGGCAGCAGCTTCTTCTTTCTGCAGTGCTTTCATGCTCAGGCTGATTTTTTTGTCTTCGCCGTTGAAATCTACCACTTTTGCTGTGATAACCTGTCCTACGCTCAGTACGTCAGATGGTTTATCAACATGCTCCTGGGAAATCTGTGATACATGAAGCAGTGCGTCTACACCCGGCTCCAGTTCAACAAATGCACCAAAATCAGTCATTCTTGCAACTTTACCTTCTACCACGTTGCCTGCTGCGTATTTCTCGCCAGCCGTCAGCCATGGGTTCTGATCCGGGAATTTCAGGCTCAGTGCAATCTTATCGCCGCTGATGTCTTTGATCAGAACAGAAAGTTTTTCGCCAACTTTGAATACTTTCTTTGGATTTTCAACACGTCCCCAAGACATCTCTGAGATGTGCAGCAGACCGTCTGCTCCGCCCAGGTCGATGAATGCACCGAAGTCTGTAACGTTTTTGATAACGCCTTCTACTACATCACCAACGTGGATTCTTGCAAAGAGTTCTTTCTGCATTTCTGCTTTCTTTGCAACCAACAGCTGTTTACGGTCGCCGATGATTCTTCTTCTGCGTGGATTGAACTCGCTGATCACAAACTCGATTTCCTGACCTGCATATTTGCCAAGATTTCTTTCGTAAGTATCAGATACCAGGCTTGCCGGGATAAATACTCTTGCTTCGTCGATCACAACGCTCAGACCACCATCGAGTACCTGTGCAACCGGTGCTTTCAGTACTTCGTGATTTTCGAAAGCTTCTTCCAGTCTCTTGTTTCCTTTTTCTGCTGCCAGACGTTTGTAAGTCAGCAGAACCTGTCCTTCACCATCGTTTACTTTCAGGACTTTTGCTTCCATTTTGTCGTTAACATGAACAACATCCTGGAGATTTACGCTTGAATCGTTGGTATATTCACTTTTTGTGATGATACCGTCAGCTTTGTATCCAATATTTAAGATGATCTCGTCTTCTTTGACATCGATGACCGTACCTTCGACTACCTCTCCATTATGAATTGTTTTTAATGATTCCTCCAGCATTTGTTCAAAGCTCATTTCTGACATTCCTTGTGAACCTCCTCAATAATATTATTTGGGGTTGATGCCCCTGCTGTAATACCTACGCAACTCATGGACTGCATCGAATGTACATCCAAATCTTCAAGTGTCTGTATATAGTAAGTATTCTTGCATTCTTCTTTACATATTTCAAATAGTTTCTGCGTATTGGAACTGTGTCTGCCTCCAATTACGATCATGGCATCCACATCGGCGGCAATTTTTCTCGCCTCCTGCTGACGCTCTTCGGTCGCATTGCAAATCGTATTTAAAACAAGTATATCATAACGCTTTTTTGAAAGAATTTCAACTAATTTATTAAATTTCTTGTAATTAAATGTCGTCTGAGACACAACACAGACTCCTGTGTCTGAATTTGGTTCAAATTCTTCTGCTTCTTCTTCTGTTCCGATCACCGTTACTTTAGAAACACACCATCCTCGGATGCCTTCTACCTCCGGATGATTGGCATTTCCGATGATCACGATCTCTCTTCCGTTTTCGCCTTCCCGCCTGACAATGCGATGTATTTTCTTTACAAATGGACAGGTCGCATCGGCAAGATTCAGTCCGTTTTCGCAGATCAGATCATAAACCTCTTCCGCAACGCCATGGGAACGGATCACAACGGTGCCCTTTTTTACCGAAAGCAGATCTTCTTTTCCATTCAGCACCCGTACGCCTTTTTCTTCCAGATCCCGCACTACCTCTTCGTTGTGGATGATCGGCCCGTAAGTGTAAACCGGCTCTTTTTCTTTTGCTGCCAGATCATAGACCTGGTCAACGGCACGTTTTACGCCAAAACAAAAACCCGCAGTCTGTGCTTTTATCACTTTCATTGCTTCACTTCCCTGTAACATTCTTTAATACGCTCAACCACCTCATCGATCGACAGATCCGAAGAATCTACCAGAATGGCATCCTCTGCCTGGCGAAGCGGTGCGATCTCTCTTGACATGTCACGCTGATCGCGGTCCCGGATCTCCTCTTCGATCTCTTCCAGTGTGTGCGTATCTCCCTTTTCCTGCTGTTCCAGGAAACGTCTCTTTGCACGCGTTTCCACGCTTGCGGTCAGATAAATTTTCAGCTGTGCATGTGGCAGGATATTGGTGCCGATGTCTCTTCCGTCCATCAGGACATCTTCTTTTGCCGCCAGATCTCTTTGCAGGTCAAGCAGTGTGGCTCGCACGGCCGGGTTTGCGGAAGTCACGGATGCCATCTTGCTCACTTCTTCTGTGCGGATCAGTCCGGTCACGTTCTCCCCGTTTAAGATCACCTGCTGTTCGCCGTCATCACTGTAGGCGATCGATATGGAAATCTTGCTGCAGGCTTTCTGCACTGCCGCATCGTCGTGGATATCGATCTGATTCTGCATCATATAAACTGCGATCGCACGATACATTGCCCCGGTATCGACATAAATAAATCCAAGCTCTTTTGACACACGTTTTGCGATCGTGCTTTTTCCGGCTCCTGCCGGTCCGTCAATTGCAATATTAAAACTCATATTTTCCTCCTGCATGGTATCTATGCTTCGCTCATCGCCAGTGCTGCCGCATAGGCAGTGGACCAGGCGATCTGCAGATTGAATCCTCCGGTCACAGCATCCAGATCCAGTACCTCACCTGCAAAATACAGTCCCTGCACCAGTTTGGACTCCATCGTGGACGGATTGACTTCTTTTACACTGACACCACCTTTTGTGATAATAGCTTCATTATAATCGCGAAGCCCTGTTACGGTCAATGGCAAATTTTTGATCAGCTCCACAAATCCGAGGCGTTCTTCTCTTGATACCTCATTTACCTTTTTCTCCGGATTGATGCCGGACAACTCGATCATGACCGGAGTCAGTTTTGCCGGGAAAAATCCGCCCAGTGCGTTTTTAAACTGTCTGTTTTTTGCTTCCTCAAAATCACGCAGGATTCGGTGATCCAGTTGTTCTTTTGACAATGCCGGCTTCAGGTCGATAAACATAGAAAGTTCTTTTTTTCGTGCCGTTTTCGCAGTGTAACTGCTGGCACTTAAGATCAGAGGACCAGTCACGCCAAAGTGGGTGAACATCATCTCGCCAAAACCATCATAGAGTTTCTTTTTACCGTCCATCACTTTGACATCCACATTTTTCAGCGAAAGACCCTGAAGGCTTTTCGCCCACGCTTCTTTTGTATTAAACGGAACCAGCGATGGATATAATTCCGTCACTTTATGTCCGAGTTCTTCTGCGAAACGGTAACCGTCTCCGGTAGAACCTGTCGTTTTATAAGAAATCCCTCCGGTTGCCACAAGTACGGCATCTGCCGGAAAAAGTTTCTTTTCTCCATCTGACAAAACACCGGTTACTTTTCCATCTTTGGCTTCCACCTTGGAAACTTCGGTATTTAAATGCACCTGCACTTTATATTCCCGCATTTTCCTGCGAAGTGCATCAATAACATCTGTAGAATGATCTGATACCGGAAAAACACGGTCCCCACGTTCAATTTTGGTCTTTGTACCGGCTTTTTCAAAAAAATCGATCACATCATGATTCGTGTAGCCATAGAAAGCACTGTACAGGAATTTCGGATTGCTGACAACTGCCTGAAACAGTTCTTCCGTATCACAGGCGTTGGTCAGATTACATCTGCCTTTTCCTGTAATATAGATCTTTTTGCCCAGTTTTTCATTTTTTTCAAACAGATGGACTTCGCACCCGCGTTCTGCCGCATTCAGTGCTGCAAACATGCCTGCCGCCCCTCCGCCTATCACTGCTATTTTCTTTTTCATTTATAATTCCTTTCCTTACCGGCTTCTTTTCTTTTTTCTCTTCGGAAATAAAATCTCCAGTTTTTCGTGTATGCGATCTCGGATCCGGTAACAGCACAGGATCAGACGTATCAGCTCATGATACAGAAGAATGACCATGCACACAAGCGGGATCGCCAGTACCATCTGCCAGCAGAAGATGCTGTGGATTCCAAGAAATCCCGGGAACAGCAGCACACCCACCGAAAAAACTGCGATCACGCAGACACAGAGAATGCCTCTCAGCCAGTTCAACGGCCTGCACACACGAAATACGACCATGATCCCGACTGCTCCTCCGACCAGGAGATCAAAGGTATAGGTAAACACTTCTGTTTCTTTCCAGAACGGTGACAAAACCTGAACCACAAGCAGGGTGACAACCATAGTAATCGCCGCCGGAAGTGCCGTCTGCATCACATGACGCAAAAATCCAGTACTTGTCACCTCTTCGGTATGCTCCAGTGTCAGCACAAAACTCGGGAAACCGATGCAGGCTGCACTGATCAGAGACAGCTGCACCGGGATAAACGGATACGCCCGTCCGAGAAGAATAAAAATGACACACAGCAGGATGGAATACAGTGTCTTGGTCAGATACAGTGCACTGACCCGCTCGATGTTGGCAATGATCGTCCTTCCTTCGCTTACAATATTCCGAAGGCAGGCAAAATCCGAATCCAGCAGGACAATATGTGCCGACTGTTTTGCCGCATCACTTCCGGCTGCCATCGCAATACCGCAGTCTGCATCCTTCAGTGCAAGCACGTCGTTGACACCATCACCAACCATACCGACCACTTTCTTTTCCGACTGATAAGCATGGACAAGCTTCTGCTTCTGTTCCGGCTTCACGCGTCCAAAGACATTATATTTCTGCACGGCTTCCCGGTAACTTTGCGGATCATCTCCGAGTGTGGAGGCATCCACGTATTTTTCTGCCCCCAGAAGTCCTGCTTTTCCGGCAATCTTCGATACCGTCACCGGATTGTCACCGGAGATCACCTTGATCTCTACCTTCTGCCCACGGAAGTACTGAAAGACGTCCGGTGCTTCTTTCCGGATGCAGTCCAGGATCACGATCAGTCCCATCGGTGACACCTCACTGACACTTCCATCTTCCGCCTGAACAGAACCGCATTTTCCAAGCAACAGGACACGATAGCCCTCCTCTGAATACTGATTGACTTTTCGAAGGATTTCCGCCCCTTCTTCGTCATCCTGCAATAAAAACTCCGGTGCACCAAGGACATAACAGCCCTTTTCTTCGAACTCGATCGCACGGTACTTTCGTTCGGAAGAAAACGGAATTTTCTGAACGACCGTAAAACGGTCCATCCGGTGAAAATAACGTTTTAATGCTTCCTGCGTGTTGTTGCTGTCTTCAAAAGCAAACGTAAGCTCATTCATGATCTCGCTTACTTCTTCTTTTTTCACCTCTCCAAGGCCAAGCACCTCTGTAACTTCCAGTTCCCCGGTCGTGATCGTTCCGGTTTTGTCAAGGCAGAGCACGTTGACGCGTGCCAGTGCTTCGATTGCTTCCATCTCCTGCACGAGTGCCCGCTTTTTTGCAAGTCTTCCGACGCCCAGGATAAACGAGATGCTGGTCAGCAGCACCAGTCCCTCCGGAATCATACCGATGATTCCGGCAACGGTTGCCACGATAGCTTCGTTCCTGGTCATCCCCTGAGCACTGATCTGAGAACGGAACAGCAGAATGCCGATCGGAATGATCAGAATACTGATCACCGCTATGATCCGCTTGATCGTATTCTGCATTTCCGAAGTGGCACGTTTTTTCGTCTTGGCTTTCCTTGTCAGCTCTGCGGCATAATTCTCATCACCGACATGAACCACACGGCCGACACCGCCGCCCGCAACTACAAAACTGCCGGACATCAGCTCATCTCCTGCTTTTTTCTTTACAGGTTTTGATTCTCCGGTCAGCATGGATTCATTAACCTCCAAACCGTCACATTCAAGAACCGTACAGTCTGCACAGATCTGATCGCCGTTTATCACAATCAGAATGTCATCTTTCACCACTTCTTCTATATCTATCTCATATTTTTCACCTTCTCTTACCACATGAGCTTTTGAAGCCGTCAGAACCGTCAGCTTGTCTACTACTTTTTTAACTTTCAGTTCCTGCACAATCCCGATCACCGCATTGACGATCACGACTCCCATAAAAGTCATGTTCTTGAACTGTCCGGTGATCAGAACCAGAATGGCCAGAAAAAGGTTCAGAAAATTGAAATAAGTAAGCAAATGTGCTTTTACGATCTCCTTATTGGTTTTCACCATATGATTTTCCATCCTGTTTACCTGACCGCTTCGGATACGCTCCTCCACCTCCTGCCCGGTAAGTCCCGCTTGCTTTTCCATTGGCAGATCCTCCTTTGTATTCAGGCCGGTTTTCATCCAGTCTTTTCCTCTCAGTATAGCGAATCTGCTTCTTTTTGTAAATGGTCATTCTTTTCGTTTTCTTTTGCTTTATATGGAAGTTTTACTTTTCCCTTTTGAGGCTTTTCCTGCAAAAACTACGCACTTCCAACATTTTTACAAAAATTCCGTAATTTTTTTGCAAAAAAGCACTATTTTTTTCTTTACTTTGCCACGCTGATTTGCTATAATCTGCAATGAAAAAAAACGTAACTGTTTTTTGCATAGCTCTGAATGGTTACAGAAATCAATGTATGAAGATAAGGAGGACACAATCATGTCATACGTAGATGAGGTTATTGCCAAAGTTGTAGAGCAGAATCCATCTGAACCTGAATTTCATCAGGCAGTAAAAGAGGTTCTGGAGTCTCTGAGAGTCGTTATCGAGGCAAATGAAGAAAAATACAGAAAGGATGCTCTTCTGGAAAGAATGGTAAATCCGGAAAGACAGTTCAAATTCCGTGTACCATGGGTTGACGATAAAGGTCAGGTTCAGGTAAATACCGGTTACCGTGTACAGTTCAACAGTGCAATCGGACCTTACAAGGGCGGTATCCGTCTGCATCCGTCTGTAAACATTGGTATCATCAAATTCCTTGGTTTTGAACAGGTTTTCAAAAACTCTCTGACTGGTCTGCCGATCGGTGGCGGCAAAGGTGGTTCTGACTTCGATCCTAAGGGCAAATCAGACCGCGAAGTTATGGCATTCTGCCAGAGCTTTATGACAGAGCTGTGCAAATACATCGGTGCTGATACAGATGTACCGGCAGGTGATATCGGAACAGGTGCAAGAGAGATCGGCTATATGTTCGGTCAGTACAAGAGAATCCGTGGCCTGTATGAAGGTGTTCTGACAGGTAAAGGCTTAAGCTACGGTGGATCCCTTGCAAGAACAGAAGCTACCGGTTATGGTCTGCTCTACCTGACACAGGAACTGCTGAAACTGAACGGTATCGAACTGGCTGGCAAGACTGTTTGTGTATCCGGTGCCGGCAACGTTGCTATCTATGCGATCGAAAAAGCTCAGCAGCTGGGTGCAAAAGTGGTTACTGCAAGTGATTCTACCGGCTGGGTATACGATCCGGACGGAATCGATGTAGCAGCACTTAAAGAGATCAAAGAAGTAAAACGTGCAAGACTGACCGAATACAAAAACTACAGACCAAACGCTGAATACCATGAAGGACGCGGCGTATGGAGCGTAAAATGTGATGTTGCTCTTCCATGTGCAACTCAGAATGAACTGCTGATCGACGATGCAAAACAGCTGGCAGCAAACGGATGCCTGGCTGTATGCGAAGGTGCTAATATGCCTACCACTATGGATGCAACAGAATATCTGCAGAAAAATGGCGTGATCTTTGCTCCTGGTAAAGCTGCAAACGCCGGCGGTGTTGCTACATCTGCTCTGGAAATGACCCAGAACAGCGAACGTCTGAGCTGGACATTTGAAGAAGTAGACGCAAAACTGCAGGGTATCATGGTTAATATCTGCCACAACATGGTTGATGCTGCTGAACGTTACGGCATGAAAGGCAACTATGTAGCCGG
Source organism: Hominisplanchenecus sp. (assembly GCF_046967715.1). NCBI lineage: Bacteria > Bacillati > Bacillota > Clostridia > Lachnospirales > Lachnospiraceae > Hominisplanchenecus > Hominisplanchenecus sp. The sequence continues at coordinate 783 of NZ_JBKVNQ010000044.1, read as the reverse complement.
TGCAAACATCGCAGGCTTCGAAAAAGTTGTAGATGCTATGATCGCTCAGGGTATTGTTTAATCTAAAGATAACAAAATATCTATCAGTCAAAAACAGATCTTGCCGGTCACTATCGACAAGGTCTGTTTTTTATGATACATCAGATGTATACAGAAGAATGTCAAAGGCATTCTTGAATTAAAGACAGCGGCACAATAAAAAAAGCCATCGCAGACATTTCACATGTTCAGCAATGACTTTTTTATTTTTATGTATTATTTTTGATTGCTCTTTACTCTTCTACTACTTCCAGTACATCCATCGGACAGGCTTTTGCACAGATACCGCATGCGATACATTTGGATGCCGGATTGCCCTCTGTCTTGACGATCAGTCCAAACGGACAGGCTTTTGCACAGGCTCCGCAACCGGTACATTTCTTTTTGTTGATCATGTAAACGCCTTTTGCATTCTGAGTGATCGCACCTTCCGGACAGGCTTCTGCACATTTGCCACACTGTGGACAGGCCATCGGGCGTACACTCTTCTTCTCTACGATCTGGATACAGGACTTGTCCGGATGAAACTCCTTATAAAAAGCCTCAGAACATGCTTCTACGCATGCAAGACAAGCCATACAGGTACTTCCTTTTTTTACTTTCAGTTTTTTCATGTTAATCCTCCGCATTTATGTTTTTCTTTTTATTCTACCATTTTCAACAAAATTTCTCAATAGAGATTTTATATTTTGATGTGGGTGTCAAAAGTCCCCAACTATGATGCCTACGGATTGTTCCGTGCGT